>CALMMI010000366.1 GCA_937868245.1 uncultured Ignavibacteria bacterium
GTGTAGTTCGCCGAAAGGTGAATTACATCCGTAAAACTCATTTCCGACAGCCATTCAGAATTGAAACACATCTTAAGATTATCCATCGAAAGAACTTTGGATGCCTGCTCAAAATATGATTTGCCGTTTTCTCGTGTTTCCGATAGACTAAGCGCAGGGCGTGTTTTTGATTTTCCGGTAGGATCGCCAATCATCCCTGTAAAATCACCCACAATAAGTATTGCTTGGTGACCTAAATCTTGAAATTGCCTCATCTTGCGCAGCACTACCGCATGCCCGATATGTAAATCAGGACGGCTTGGGTCACAACCAAGTTTAATTACTAATTGTTTTTTAGTTTTGATTGAACGTTCTATTTTACGGGCTAATTCATCCTGTGGAAGCACTTCTGCCGCTCCAGATAGGATGATGTCCATTTGCTCATTTAATGGTGCAAACATATAATTCCAAATTATTGATTATTCGACTGTATAAAGATGTTACTTTGTCCGTTCAACTACATAATCGGCAAAGTTCATAAGTGATGTTTTTGCCGGAGAATCCGGGAACGGCGAGATTTTGTCCTTTGCTTCACGGATTATTGAATGTGCCTTTTCTTGTGCTCTTCGTACTCCATGATTTCTTTCAACAAACTGAATAATCTCTTCAACGCTTTTTGTAGAGAGATTACCGGATTTAATCGATTTTATAATAGAACGGGCTTCGCTTTTGTCAACATTCTCACAAGCATAAATTAACGGAAGCGTTATCTTCTTTTCCTTAATATCATTACCGATTGGCTTCCCTACAATGCTGCTTCTGCTGGTATAATCCAGAATATCATCCTGAATTTGGAAAGCAACTCCAACCAGTTCACCATAATCGCGGAGAGCTATTCGTTTTTCCGGACTGTCGGTTGTACTGACAGCACCAATTTCACAACAGGTAGATATAAGGGATGCCGTTTTGTCGGAGATGATCTTGAAATAGGTTTCTTCATCAAGAGTTTTCTGACGGCTTTTTTGAATTTGAAGTAATTCTCCCTCGCTCATACGCCGAACAGATGTACTTGTAATCCTCAAAAAATCGAACTCTTCATTTTCAACTGCAATAAGTAAGCCGCGTGAAAGAAGGTAATCTCCAACCAGAACTGCCACTTTGTTTTTCCATACTGCATTGATTGACGGTACGCCTCTCCGCTTATCAGCTTCGTCCACTACATCGTCGTGGACTAACGTTGCAGTGTGGAGCAGTTCAACTAAGGCGGCTGCGATATACGTTCTTCGGGAAACCTCTCCACAGATAGCTGCACTCAAAAAAACAAGGGTCGGTCGTACCCGTTTTCCACGTTGTTTCAGAATATACCGCACAATAATGTCGAGAAGAGCTGCTTTGGAGCGAATAAGTCCTTTGAAAAAATCATTAAATTCTTCTAAATGAGATGATATCGGAGAACTGATTTCTGATATTGATAATGGCATGAAAGCTATGGGTTATAAATAAAATATTTTATGAAAGTTTTTCAGGCTCTTCTACTTTTTTGCAAATGATTCACTTAATCACTCTGCTGTTTTCTCTTTTTTAACTGCCAATTTCGAAACAACAATACTGATTTCATACAAGATTACCATAGGAATTGCAAAAATCAGTTGGTTAAAAGGGTCGGGGCTAGGGGTAAGGACAGCTGCAATAATAAGAATGATAATATACGCATGACGGCGATACTTTCGCATATATTCCGGTGTAAGTATCCCTACTCTCGAAAGTACATACGATATCATTGGGAGCTCAAACACAAGCCCGGCAGCCAGAATGGTAGTTGTAATAAAACCAAAGTATTCTGTTACATCAATACTATTTTTAATTTGCGTCGATCCAAAGGACTTGGCAAATTTCATCATTCCCGGTACCATAGCAAAATATGCAAAAGCAACTCCGGAAAGAAAACAAAATGATGTAAAGAAAGTTATACGCCCTGCCCAATTCCTTTCATGTCCGTATAATCCCGGTGCAACGAACTTCCATATCTGATACAAAGTCCAAGGAATTGAGAATATGATTCCAACTACTAATATTACTTTGAAGTATAGGAAAGGCTGCCCAAACGGACGTAAATTTTGAAGTTCCAGTCCTGCATTTATTGCAGGTTTGAGGAGTACAAGATCCATTATTTGATTAATAAGCAACCCGGAGATAATACACCCAACAGCAATTCCAATGATAGAAAACACAATTCTGTTTCGAAGATCTGAGAGATGATCGAAAAAACTCATTTCATTGTCATCATTCCCGTCTGATTCTTTTGTAGATTTAGCCATGTGTAATAGAGATGATTTCGGTTATGAGTTTACAAAAGCGCAAAAACCAAGTACGAAAATAACTCTCAGCGATTGATTGACGAAGGAACTCACGATAAAAATCAAAATTTTCTTTCATTTCTTTTGAAATAAGTTCTCCTTGATACGTTCATTTTTCAAGCCTGTATCTGCAGTTTGGGTTAATCATTATCAAAACCTAATTTTCCAATCGATAGTATTATATAAACTTTAGGGGTAATTTACACAGCTTTTTCAAAGCATGTTTCAGCTCAGAATACCAAGTTGAAAATACAAGATTTTCCGCAAGTGCATTATATTCTTAGACTGAGGATTTGTTGCACATTTCCAAGAAATTTATTTTCAATTTTTAAAATTTTCTTCTTGTGTTTTGTTGAAATCTTGCTGATTTTTGTACTGCGAAACAAGTCACTCCCATAAAAAATGGTCGTGAAACAAAAATGTTGAACATTTTGTTTGTTCTCCGCATAAAATATGCTCTTGGAATTAACATTCTCCAGGAGTAAATATCGAAACAGAACATAGTACAATGTACTGATAAATCAATACTTTATACTGTTTTCTCCGACATAACGCATCGCTTGCGGCATTTGAAATAGTTCCCCCCGATTGTTTCTCTAATCAAAAGCAAGCACAAGCAGTCGTACAATTTGATAAACCGCTCATGCGGCTTCTATCACATACTTAGAATTTAGCCGAACTTTACCGTTCGTAGCGCGAGGCGAAGCGTCTCCATTATGCTTTTTTTGCATAAACGTGGCTCTTCGTTTCGCTCTCCTGAAATTATCACGGTTAGTTTGGGTTCTATTTGTGTCTCCGAAGCCGAGGAAACTTTTTATCTCTTTTTAATATTGCTTCGATTTTTTTATCTCATTGCCGGGGGACAAACTAACTCTTTCTAACGGAGGCAGCATTGGCTAAACGGTTACCTACTCTCGACTTATTCGCTCAAGCAATACGGACTAAACC
>CALMMI010000367.1 GCA_937868245.1 uncultured Ignavibacteria bacterium
TTTTATGAGCAATACTCTGTTCCAAACGATATTACTCTCTTAGGTGTTTCACATTGGGCACACAAGTTTTGTATCAATATGAACTGTTATGCGATTACACCTGCTAATGATACAATTAGTTTGTTACAAATTGAAGACCATGAAGATTTATGGTCACAAGGTTTTTATTACTTCTTTAAGCCGATAAAAATTCCCAAAGGCACAGTTTTATATGCAGAAGCACAATATGATAATACTTCTGTAAATCCCAATAATCCATTTTCCCCTCCCCATACGATTGTTGCAGGGGTAGCAGATACTACAGAACAAATGTCGGTTACATTCTCCTACGTACCATATCAGAACAATGATGAAAATGTAATTGCAGATACAGTTCAACATCAAATACATTATTTGAATTGCAGCCCGGCTCACACAATAAGCAGTGTTCATGATACTCCCGCAGCCAGCACTATTGATTGGATTATTTTTCCAAACCCAGTAAATACTACAGCCACAATTCAGTTTAACAATGAAGTTCCTTCGGCAGGAATAAAGATTCTGAATGTGTTGGGAGAAACTGTTTTATATCAACCTGTAAGCAATACATCGGCAGTAATGCTTGATGTTACGAAATTAAATAGTGGGATTTTCTTTGTTCAGGTAACATCAGGGAATAAATTCTTTATCCAAAAATTTGTCAAACAATAAAGAATTCTTGCTTACTTATCATTTTTTTGATTGCTCTTTTCCAAAGAAAGAGTTCTTAAACATTTAATACACATGGTTGTCAATCAATATTTTATCATCTTTTTTTCGGAGTTAACTTTTATGAAACGAATCCTGCCCTTGCTAATACTCACATTGGTTACAGCAAGTTTTAAGCCTGCCGATGAAGCAAAAAAAACGCTCGTTCCGGCGTCAAATATCAAGAATCTCAAAGGTGAGGTTGTCAATACCTCCACATTTGAAAATGGAGGTAAACCTATTCTCATTAACTTTTGGGCAACATGGTGTAAACCCTGTATTCTAGAACTTACAGCTTGGAATAATGTCTATGATGATTGGAAAAAAGCAACAGGAGTGAAAATCATCACTGTTTCGGTTGATGATGCTCGCAATGCTTTTAAGGTAGCACCGTTCATCAATGGAAAGCGTTGGGATTTTGAAGTATATATTGATGAAAATTCAGAGTTCAAACGTGCTATGAATGTCAACACGTGTCCTTATTCGTTCTTGATTGACAAAGACGGTAAAATAGTATGGATGCACAATTCCTACGCGCCGGGTGATGAAGACAAACTCTTTGAAGTTCTTAAACAAGTTGCAGCAGGTGAACAGATTACCCGTTAACATACTCACTCTCAGACAAAACTGCTCCTATTGAGTAAGATGGTGTCAACGTGGTTATTTCGGTGAATGGTTACCAGTTGTTTCGGTGAAAGGTTACCACTATAACCTACTATACTAATGAAATTGTGTTTGATGTCAGGCAAATTTTGTGGTTTTACTGCTCGATTCCCAAGAACAGATGCTATTTACATCAGAATGCCAAGAAACATCATAAGAATAACTGATTTTGTGGCACGTTTGAATACACGTAAATAATTTTGTGGCACGTTTGCATAGTTTTTCATACTTATTCATCGTTTTGCATCAATTTTAATAAAAAAGAACTTCAGCAATAACAAAAAGTGGCTAAACTTATATAAATTTAGCCACTTTCAATTGCTCTTATCCCCTCAACAGAGAATTGTTCAAAATCTGCATCAAATGTGTCTGGTTATTTCAGAGCAATTCAGTCTTTAGCTGGAATATTCATTTAGCTCTGCCTACTTCTCGCTTTTGATTCCTCAATACGTCTATTCCTCTCTTCCTCCAATTGCAGCCACTCTTCTTCAATCACTGCAAATCTCTTTTTTCCGATAAATTCTTCAAGAATCACTTCGTACATCATACCAACATGCTCTGCTTCTGTCCATCTTCTTATCGTGGATTCTGATTTGCCTGTCATTTTCCCGAATTGCTTCGGATTTAGTCCGATTTGTTGCAAAAGGAACTTCAGTTTTCGTCCGTCCATACTGTTTTTCTTTAAAATTTGAAACAAAAGTTTGTTTTTTTGCTGTTTTTAGTGTTAAAAAGTGTGTTAAATTCCTGTCGTGAATGTGAATCGGCGTGAAATGATGTGAAAGTGAGTGGAATTGACTATGAAATGAGTGGAAAACGGCGGTCAGTTTTTGGTGATTTATGACCAAAACTTCAAAATTCATAGTTTTTACAATGACAAACAGGCGAAATTTCCAAAATTTAAGCACTTTTTTTATTAAAAAACGTTCAAAACGACTATGTATTGTTCTGGAATGTTTTTTTGTGGATTCGGAACGTGTTGAGAATATAGAATCAGGAAAATTTTACACTACAAAATTCACTTCAAGAATGGAAAAGCTCCGGCGACAGTGAATCCAAATCGAAAAAACAGTCATAGAATCGGTGGAAGAATCTCATTTCATTTGCATTTTACCCGAAACGGCTTATCCATATTTTGTTTTCATAGATGGTCGAACGGTTTACTTTGTTCGGGGAAGAGGTTTTGAGTAGTTGCTTGAGGGTTTTAAATACTTGCTCAGGCATTTGCTGGCTAATTGTAATTCTGTTGATGGTCGATAACGGAACATCCAGTTCAAAACAATCGTTCGGTGAGTCCCCTTCCCAAATTGCCCTGTATTCCCGTTCGCACTCATAGGGTTTTCTTTTTATGAACGGCATTTCTGAGAGAGGAAACGATGTTTGTACTTCATTAATCGTTTTATAAGTCACTTTGCCGTGCCGTAATCCCGGAGTATTATCAAATATCTCCATGAGCTTTCTTGCACTAAACTCAATACAGCACCCACTTGAGCCATTGGCATATGTTTTCCAATGATGAATGGTCTCGGAACTATGAGAAAAGCACAGTGCAAACAATTTGCTAATCGCAGCTTTCCGTTTGTAAGTAAGGATTACCTCTGTATCGTTTCGATCATCCCAGCTTTTGGGGTCGAGCAATACGAGCTTTTGCCGCTCCAAGAGGTCTAATAGAACAGGTAATGTTGTGAAACGGTTTAGCTTGTAAATCGTATTGTTCATTGGTTGCTCTGTAAATTGAATTGGTTCACTTCCCCTCCACTACTGCAATCTTCTCCTCAGTCAAGCCATATAGTGCATATACCATACGGTCTATTTCCTGCTC
>CALMMI010000368.1 GCA_937868245.1 uncultured Ignavibacteria bacterium
TCACGCCTACCAAAAATGGATATTTTGTCGATTCTATGTCGATTGTACTTAATCCGTGCGGAATCACCAAAACTGTTTACTTCAAAGGACTAAGAACAGATGTAGTTCTCAGAGGGGATTCTCTAAATCTTAATTTTAGCAAAGTCAAAATCGGTTCAACTGTATCTAAAACAATTTTCTTTAGAAACACTGGCAGCACCCCACTGACGATTACAACCATTTCAAGTATTGCAGCCCCTTTTTCAATAATTGATACAGTTCCATCAATTCCGGCAGTATTACAACCGAATGACACCTTAAAACTAACAGTAGAATATAATGCAATAGAAGGTGTGCAAAGAACAAAAGTCTTTGCATTCGGGACAACCCCGTGTGACGCTTCCGACAGTATCTCGATTCAGGGTGAAGGAATAAACGATTCTACCCAAACAGTCGTTAAGATAGGTGACATAAGTTCGGATGTCGGCGACAAAGTGAACCTTGCACTGATTCTTGAAAAACAAATCGGACTTCAGCAATCGGGAGCAACTAAATTCAGTGCAAAAGTCCGTTTTAACCGTCATATAGTTCATGTGATCGACCCGGCATTTACATGTTCAAACGGCACTCCACCCGAGATTTGCGAAATACCTGTTACAGGTGATTATCACGGAGACGATACACTTTTCATCATCCCTGCGGAAGCAACCCTGGGAGATGTTGAAAGTACCAGCTTGGAGCTAATCGATTTTCAGTGGTTGAACGGTACTGTTCCCGTAGAGGTTATTCCCCAAAATGGTGAATTTAGGTTGAATAATATTTGCCTTGCCGGAGGGACCAGACTCTTTAGATCAACTGCCCCTGTTAAATTAAACACAACTCCCAATCCATCAAACGGGAACGTTGAGATTGAATATGTTCTGAGAGAAAAATCTGCGGTTAGGGTATCATTAACAGATATTTTAGGTCGCCCGGTAATGCTTGTAGAAGATGCGGTACATGAATCCGGTACATATACTAAGACGGTGAATCTTAGCGATAAAGGGGATGGAATCTATTTCCTGACGCTTCAATGTCCGAATGTAGTAAAGACAATAATGATGAGTGTGGTAAAATAATTGGAAATTGAAATTAACCCTTGGTACATCATTATGAAATTTGGTTTTCTTCTCTTTAGTATTATCTGCCTTACTTCTCTCCCACTCTTTGCTCAATTTTCAATTGATACGAATTCGTCGTTATCCCGATACGGTATTTATGGTAATGGCGGGCTAAATTTTCATTCGGCGGATTTTCGTGAATTTCCCGGAGTGCCGAACTGCTGTCCGAAGTTTACAACCGGGATTGGAACAGGATTGTCTTTCGGAGTATTGTATGATCTTCCCATCAGTACTGAACAGTGGTATCTTTCACTTCGTGCAGGGTATAAAGACTACAGTGCCAAGTTAACTACCCGTGAATCCATTCTTCTTGAAGGAGGAGTTCAAGGGGTGTTTGAACATCGTGTTACCGCTTCCCTTGCGTCTATTGGTGCTGAATCGTGGATTGGGTACGAGATGTTGCCAAATCTTACTTTTGCAACCGGTATCAGGGCAGGATATGTAACACAGCACAATTATTCGCAAATTGAAGTGATAGTAGAGCCTGTGGATTACGGGGTTTTTTCCAACGGAAAAAGTTCTCGGAACGATACTTCGGGTATTATTCCAAATGTCGGTAACATTTCATTGAATTTACTTTTGGGAATCAGTTACCAGTTACCTCTCAACGTAAACAAAACCCTTTTTCTTGTTCCTGAATTACAATTTTCTTATGGTGTAAGTCCGGTTATAAGTGGCTATGATTGGCAAGCGCATAGTACTCATTTCGGGATTGCACTTAAATATTCGCCAAAAAACTCCCCTAAAACTCCTCCCGTTATAAAAGAGGAATCAAAACCTGAAACTCCGGTTATAGTACAGAATAAAGTTATTCCGGATACTATTGAAGCAAAAAAAACAGAGGCAGATGTAAAGGTTCTTGAAACAAAAAAGCCTGCACTTATGGCTTCCTTAAAGGCAGTTGGTGTAGGAATTGAAGGAATTGAACAACCGCTTGAACGCATCAAAATCGAGGAATTTGCCTCCACTGCCCTACACCCGTTATTACAATATGTTTTTTTCGACGAAAATTCTGCTGAAATTCCGGGAAAATATGTACGTATTGGACCAGAATATACAAACAAGTTTTCACTCCTTGATTTCCTCGGCTCAAACTCGATGGAAGTCTATTACGGACTCTTGAATATTGTAGGATACAGAATGAAAACAGCACCGCATTCCACAGTTACCCTAACAGGATGTAACAGTAACGAGGGTGTCGAAAAAAACAATAAAAAACTTTCAAGAGCCCGTGCTGAAAGTGTGAAAAAATATCTGATGGAAGTTTGGGAAATCTCGCCAAAACGTATTAACATCAAAGAAAGGAATTTACCTTCGAAACCTTCCAATTCATTGATTGAAACTGGGCGTGAAGAAAATCGACGGGTCGAGATTTCATCCGACGAAGGAGAGATAATCACGGCTATCGTACTGGGTGATACACTCCGTACGATTACCCCTCCGATTCTACGGTTTCATCCAAAAACAAATACGGATGCTATACTTTCCGAATGGAATATTTCAACTCTGCAAGAACATAAAATTTCGATGAAATATGAAGGTAAATCAACACTGGACAGTACTGTCGATTGGAAAATAACCAGGGAAACAGGCAGAAGAAAAGTGGCGGATACTATTGAATATTCCTTTAATGTACGTGACGTATTCGGAAAAGATACCACTCTAAACGGAATTGTTCCTGTTGAACAAGTTACCATTCAAAAAAAACGTGATGAAAATTTGACTGATAAAAAAATAGACCGTTATAATTTAATTCTTTTCGATTTTAACAGAGCTGATATTGATAAACGGAACATGTCGATTCTTACGTTTGTTAAGAAGAGAATTTCTCCCGAATCACGTGTCTCAATAACTGGATTTACCGACCAAACAGGTGATGAAGGTTACAATACACGTTTGGCGCAAATGAGAGCAGCTTCCGCAGCCCAAGCATTAGGATTAAAAGCAAAACTCATTCCCAGACAAAGCGAACAGTATTTCTTAAATACAACACCCGAAGGAAGGTTTTACAACCGTACAGTTGAAATTCAAGTGGAAACTGCAACGAAGTAACGTCTGCTTAACTCCTACCGCCCCCTGTCAAAATCCAACCTGTGCTGCTTTCATTACAATGCTTCAATCATTGTGATACTCTTATTGTACCATGTCTTTATAGTGTGCAATTACTTTTCATCTGCAGTTTAACAAAGGGCAAGTAATCGAACTTTCTTTCGGATTCTGGGTTTCTGTTGATGAATGGTTATGCTAATTTTAGCTCAGGTTGGTTGTTTGCCACCATCACCCCCCGATAGTTTCTTCGTAAATCGAGATAAATCAATTTTCTAAATTAACTAAAAAAATAAAAAAAATTTTTGAGACAAACTTTCTATTTTTCTGTCTTTTATAATAACAGCCAATTATTTTTTATTTTTTAGGATAATCTTATGAAGTATTTACGTTTTCTCTCAGTCCTACCTTTGCTGCTTTTAGTTATAGCAGCATGTAAAGTAAGTGATGCCCCCACTAATTCAGGTGGTAACACGGACATTACGATGATAAACACTACTGTTGCCGGAGTAGTAAACGATGATTCAGGACAACCGCTCCAGGGTGTTGAAGTTACTGTGCGTGTAAATGGAGTTGTTAAAAGCACAGCAGTAACAAACAAATTCGGTTCATTCATGATCCAGAACGCAAGTGTACCATCATCGCGTTGTGTAATTCTTTGCAAGAAAAACGGTTATTTTAACGGAAGCCGTGCAGAAGTTCCAAACGTGGGTGGTATTACAGAAATGCGTCTAACAATGCAAAGCAATGCAACCACTCACACAGTTAATGCAAGTACAGGCGGAAAAATCACCGTAGGAACTGCATCTATCAATTTTCCGTCAGGTGCGTTTGTAACGAGTACGGGAGCACCTTACACAGGAACTGTAAATGTGTCTGCAAAATTTCTTGACCCCACCCTTCCAACATTCTACAATTCTTTTGCAGGGGATATGACTGCCACCCGTACAGACGGAAGCCTAACAGAACTACTCTCGTATGGTGTTCTTAGAGTATTAATCAAAGATGGTTCAGGAAATGAGCTAAAACTTGCAAACGGAAAGACTGCAACCCTTTCTTACCCGTTGGCTGCTTCAATGCAACAAAATGCGCCGGCATCAATGCCTTTATGGTATTTTGATGAAACTCTCGGAATGTGGAAAGAAGAAGGCTCAACCACCAAAACAGGAAACATGTACACAGGAGAAGTTGCTCACTTTTCAGAATGGAATTGTGATTATCCTGATAAAACAGGTACTGTTAAAGGTCGTGTAACCTGCAATTCGAATGAAGGCGTTTCAGGTATATATGTAACAGTGGGTGAACGTAAAGTAGTAACAGATTCCAATGGTTATTTTTCACGTCGCGTACCGATGAATATTGATTTTACAATTTCAATTAATGCAACCGAAAACATTACCCTGACTGCTCCAGATATGAAAGTTACAGCTCTCGCAGCAGGGGAAACAAGAACTCTGGACGACATTAAACTTACAGCATGTCCGGCAACAATTACCGGTGCGATTGTAGATTGCAATTCTGCTCCTGCCCCAGGAACACTTGTTATTTCACGCAACGGAACATATAGCTGTTATTTCACTACAACAGGTTCATTCAAAATAAGAGTTCCTTCCAATTCGGCTTTATTGGTTGAATCCACCACATTGGATGGTAAACTCGGTTTACCCGTATCAGTTCCGGTATTAAATTCAAGCGACGTTTATCCTATCGGGAATATACCTGCTTGCGACAATGGTACAAGTGCTGAATTTTACGACATTAATTATGGCTCAGGGTACAGTTCTGATGCTCTTCTTTCTCCTGATGGTTCGATTGTTGCAGTATATGGCTTTCGTGGGAAATCGAGTTTTACAGAAATCTATGAGGTTAAAACAGGTACTAAACTCTCAAGTTTTGGAAAAGACAGTTCCTCGAGTCTAGCTAATTTTACCGCAGACGGTTCTAAACTTCTTTTGCATTGGGGGTATGATTCGTTATGTGTAGTGAACCCGCTAACCGGTGAATATCTTCAAAAAATCAGAGCTATTAATGGTAGAATTTCTCCTGACGGTTCTACAATTGTTGCAGTTGTAGGGGTCGAACCAATGAAGATGGCAACGTTTTCTGTAGCAACAGGTACAAAAATACAGGATTTATCGTTTACCGACCCAAGGTTCTTAACAATAATAGGGTTACGCGGCTCCAGCCAGATAATACTTGGTGATAACGTCAGCAGCAATACTCGAATCATTACTTGGGATTTTATTTCTGATACGAAAGCAAGTGAAATCACAATTCCAAATATCAGTTTTTATAGCAACTCATCGGGAGTATCACCTGACGGATCGATCTTAGCATTTCAAGACATTATGAATTTAGGTGTTGTTAATTTCTATAATACAGGAACCGGATCCGTATTAAATGCATCACCATTCTCAGTACCGGGTAATGAGGGACGCCGTCAGGAAACAAGTACAATCGGTGTATCTAATGATAATAACTTTGTAGTTCAGGGTTTTGCTAAAGATAGTGTTGGTACCTATCTCCCCCCCACTTCATATAGTATTGCCGACGTTAAATTGCAAAAGGTACTTGCAACTTCAAGCCAACGGATTTCATTCTTCAGATTTAATTACAGTTCCGACAGCCGCTACTTGGTTGGTGTACCAAGTTCGAATAGCTCTGCGGCTACTACTACAGTACGGGTTTGGAAAGTGAAGTAACAGTTTCAATAAGATTTAAAAGAAGCTGCCGAATTTGTTACAAATTCGGCAGCTTCTTTATTTTAGGTCAGGTCGGTTATTACAACCGACCTTCCTTTTAACCGTCTATACGGAAAGTCAGTTGTAACAAATAACTTGACTTTGTTTTTTTGTTTATATAACTTGTCAATGCGCGTCGGTAAACAAATTTGCCGGCTTTTTCATTTGCATCTTCGGCTCACCTGAATAATCAAGGTACTTTTCAAAACACTATCAAACATCAGGTTCAAACGACATGAATAATTGAAAATAGAAACTCACATTTGCCAAAATTTCTAATTATCCTCTAAAAATTTCTTACATTTGTTTTCAGAAAGAAGATAAAAACTGCCGGCTGCATCAATTCAAATACTCTCAAAACAAGGACAGCATGACCCCCGAAACCTACCCTATTAAACGCGCTCTTATCAGTGTTTCCGATAAAAACGGCATCGTAGAATTTGCAAAAGAACTTCATGAATTAGGCATCGAAATTCTCTCCACCGGAGGCACTTCTTCGCTCCTAAAAAACGCAGGAATCCCCGTTGTGAGTGTAAGCGATTATACAGGTTTTCCCGAAATAATGGATGGACGGGTAAAAACACTACAACCGAAAATCCATGGCGGTTTACTTGCTGTGTTGGATAATGTTGAGCATCAAGAACAAATGGCTGAGCATGATATTAACTCGATTGACCTGCTTGTTGTAAACCTCTATCCGTTTGAAAAGACTCTTGCAAATCCATCGGCAACGCCCGAAGATATTATCGAAAATATTGATATAGGCGGCCCTGCGATGGTACGTGCTGCTGCAAAGAACTACTGTTGGACGGCAGTAGTTGTGAACCCAAACCGTTATGAATCCATCCTTGAGCAATTGAAAGGCAACAATAGTACATTGCCTGAACAGTTCCGTCGTGATCTTGCAGGTGAGGCGTTTGCTCACACAGGATATTATGATTCATTGATTGCCGGATACTTTCGCTCAAGTAATAAAAGTGATGTTTTCCCTGATGAGCTGTCACTTCCAATGCGCAAGGAGCAATCTCTACGTTATGGTGAGAACCCGCATCAATCTGCTGTTCTCTACGGACATTTCAGTTCAATTTTCAAGCAATTGCACGGCAAGGAATTATCCTATAACAATATCGTTGATATTGATGCCGCTGCTAAACTTGCGCTTGAGTTTACAGAGCCGACTGTAGTTATCATCAAGCATACAAATCCATGTGGTGTTGGTTCAGGGGCTTCACTTAGTGAAGCGTATGCAAAAGCTTTCGCGACTGATACTGCAGCGCCTTTTGGAGGTATTATAGCTGTCAACCGTCCGATTGACAAGGAATTTGCCGAGACTGTACATGGATTGTTTGCGGAGGTATTAATCGCACCTGAATTTACAGAGGAGGCACTTACAATACTTCGTAAAAAGAAAGATCGACGTTTAATGACTGTGGATTACGATACCCTCAAAAAGAATATAGTAATGCAGGTAAAATCGGTAGCGGGTGGACTTCTCCTTCAAACGGAAGACGCACAATTACTGGATGAAACCGCACTCAGAACAGTTACAAAACGTCAACCAAACGAAACAGAGCAAGCGGCTCTTATGTTCGCTTGGCGTGTAGCAAAACATGTAAAATCCAATGCAATTGTTTATGCCGCAGCCGACAGAACACTTGCAGTCGGAGCTGGTCAGATGTCGAGAGTAGATTCTGCGAGAATAGCAGCAAAAAAAGCGCATGATGCTGGAATAGACCTGCAAGGATGTGCGGTTGCAAGCGATGCGTTTTTCCCATTTGCAGATGGACTCTTACAGGCGGTAGAGGCAGGTGCTACGTCCGTTATTCAGCCTGGTGGGTCGGTTCGGGATGAGGAAGTGATTGCGGCAGCAGATGAGCATAATATCGCAATGATGATGACCGGGATGAGGCATTTTAGACATTGATTTACGACATATAGACCTAATACAACTAGACCTTCAAGGCTTCCGAAAACCTTGAAGGTCTTTTTTATATGTTCTTTTCGTGCCTATTACCCTTTAGAGCGAAATCGTAACAGAATGAATTATTATAAGTATCAATAATTTGTAAGTATCTGACACTTCGACGGGCTCAGTGTGACAGAACTTATTGAGAATACTGAACTTGTCCAAGCATTAGAAATATTTACCTCTTTAGAAACTATAGTTACGAAATTTAATAGTTGTAATATTTGTCCGCATCCCTACAATTTCACAAAAACAGCACTTCTGTTTCCAACCCTCACAGAATATAAACCGCTTGGTAAATCACTTATATCAAGCAGTGTATGATTCGAATGAAGTGAAGCTACTTTCACTATTTGCCCAAGCAAATTTGTTATTTCCACTTTGGCATTTACTTCCAATTCATTGTCATCAACCATGAGCGAGAGGATTCCTGTGGCAGGATTGGGAACTAAAGAAATGACTATACTTTGTTTTGATTCATCAACTCCAAGAACAGTTGTACCCTTAGATTC
>CALMMI010000369.1 GCA_937868245.1 uncultured Ignavibacteria bacterium
TGCGCTGGTCGGCAGCTGAAACAACTGTGTATGGCTGTTTTCCGCCTATATCTCCAATATGGGAACGGCTTGTATAAACACCGCCAACATAGCGGGGGATACCCCGTGCAGCCTGGAAATACTCGCCGATACCTTGTCCGAATGTAGTACGGTATTGCTGATAGCGATTACCTTTTACATCAAAGTTTTTAGGGATATTCTTCCAAAGCTCCTGTGCCATTTCCATACGCTCTGCATAATAATCGAGAGGCGTGCTGCTTAAATCAAAAAGTGTGGCAGTAGGGTCGATTCCACGTGTGGAGTTACCAAAGCAATCTTCGTCTGTTCCGTAGGTAAGTTCAGGTCTGGATGATTTTCCTGCAATTGCTTGGAGCATAGCTTCTTCCGAAGGATATTCGGAAGGATCGTATGGTTTGTATGCATATTCGATTGCCCAGTTGTCATATTCTCCAAGGACAAGATGATAGAAATCGCCTTGTTCCTTACCTTTGGGAGCAAGGTTAACTGCATGATAATCCATAACCGAACCGGATGTCCCGTGCTGACGTGTAAAGGCGGCATTATGAAGTTGGTCGAGAGAGTAAATCGAACTTGCTTTGAAATTATGGCGAAGTCCGAGTGTATGACCAACCTCGTGCGCAACAAGGGAAACCAAATATTCATGCACATACTTTTTCTTTAGTTCAGGAGTCATGTTCTCACCGCGAACTGCCAGCATATTAAGCCCGAAATTTAATTGTGCTGCTGCACCTTCGGCATACTGACACATGTTTTTTGCTTTGCTGCTAGTATATACATCATTTTCAGATTCAGATTGACCGGAGTAGGAAGATGTAAGCGGCTTGATAAAGTCCTGGAACTTATCGTGCATGTAACGCATAAAATCTGCACTGATACGAATATCGGCATCATAGAGCTGTCCGGTATAAGGATGAGCGCGTGATGGACCTACTGCATACCCACCGCCCGGTTGAATCATCCAGCGAACGGTATTGTACCGTGCATCTGCGGGATCCCAATCGGCAGTATCGGGCATTTGGCGTACTTCAATTGCATCCTGAAAACCAATTTTCTCGAATGCACTATTCCACATCAACACACCTTCTTTTACCCAATCACGGTACTCAACCGGAATTGTGTTTTCCAGCCAATACACGAGAGGCTGTTTGGGTTTGGAGAGCTTGGCGGTCGGATTTTCCTTCTCTAAATGCCAGCGGTTGATATAGCGTACATACGGTGTTTCGAGCATGAGGTCACTGTAATCCTGATAGATTGTTGTGAAATGTCCCACGCGGTCATCGGCTGGTCTCGGCTTGAAGTTCGGTTCGTTTGGAAGTGCTGCAATACTGTAATGATAGCGGTGCATCATACTTCGTGAATCGGGAAGAGTTGAAATCGGTTGCGGCTTTGATGATTTGAAATGTAGGTTGATTTCAATTTCTGAATTAAGCGGGAACGACTTGGTTTCCGCAAAATAGGAATTTTCCTTATCGAGCGAAAAGTTCATTTTTGCCTGTTCGGTGGAAGCACCTACAAGGGCAACATCCTGGATGAAGAATGGATCTGCATCTACCAGAACACCTCCGCCGGTCGGGTTTGCTGCAGCTGTAATTTTGGAAGAACCAACAAGCGAATTCGATAGATTATGCCCTATTGTCCGCGCAGTCACTTCGTTACTGTCCGAACGAAAGGATACGTTCTTATTGATGAACATTACCTTGTTGCCCACACGTTGAAACATAAACGGGAATTCACCGATTTGCGAACTGCCGTCGAACAGTTGAGCGTCGCCACTTTGGCGGGTGATATTACAAAGGAAGGTTGTTCCAAACTGTTCCGGTTTGATTTCCATAAGCAGTTTACTTTCTTTTTCGTTCCAATAGAACGTAAAGAGTCCTTCGATTTTCTTGTATCCGTCGATTGCCTCAGTAAACGGAGTTTCTTTTGGTTTTTTACTTGTACTTGGAGTTTCGGGGGATGCCGGTTGCGCACTTGCTGGCGGGGGCA
>CALMMI010000370.1 GCA_937868245.1 uncultured Ignavibacteria bacterium
AATTTCGATAATGGCTGTTTCAAAGTCTCCTCCACCAGCTTCCGGTGGATTTTTATATTTGCGATGCTCTTTCAAACTACCGTCTTTAAATATTGATAAATAGTAATCTGCTACTGCTTTTGCATCTTTTGTCTCAACCCAAAGGCAAGGAGTTATTTTTTGTTTAATCATATTAGTTTTGTTTGTTAAAGTTTGATTAGCTGTTGAATCAATTTTACTTTTATTGTTTGAATTCTGCTGAGAATTTCCACAACCCATTGCATTAACTACTATTAATGCAACCAAAACTATAAATCCATAATTTTTCATGGCGTTATTTATTTGAATTTGACAGTAAAGCTTCCAATTCATTTAACGTCGCCGTAAAGCCTTCTTTGAAGCCCATTTCAATCATCTTTTCCATACGTTCAAGAGAATCATTGTAAATTGTTATATTTACTTTGGTTGTTCCATTTTGCCCACTAAAATTCAAATCCCAATTAGAACCCGGTAAAAAGGGATTTTCGTCTTTGTCTGCAAAAACACTTAAAAATTTAAAGTTGGTTTTCGGGCTTATTGAAGTATAGTCTTGTATATGCCAACCTATCTCCACTCCATCTGAGCTTACCATTGCATAAAATCTTCGTCCACCTTCTCTAAAATCCATTTTTATAGTTTTCGACACGTAAGGTTTAGGAGCCCACCATTGGTCAAGAATTTCTTGTTTGGTAAATGCGTCCCAAACAAGTGAAAGTTCTGCATTAAATTCTCTATCTATGAAAACAGTTTTGGTTGACTTGTCAACCCTAAAGTCAAATTGTAAATTATTCATTTTTTCTTTTTTTTATTGTTAATAATAAATTGTCATTTGGTTTGATACTCATAATAAGTAATGTATTGTCCTGTAGAGATAGGGCATTGCGCTATCTCAGATTGTGCAGGTAATAAACCGATACCAATAAAACAACTTCATCAGCAAGATGAGGGAGATAGGGCAATGCCCTATCTCTACGAAAAATACTACATATCACTACAAGTCGGTAAACAACCGACCTGACCTAAAATTGATTTTATAGCTATTAAAAGTATAAGAAACCTCACTAATGCAGGTATTACATCGAAGCAAGCACTTCATCCAAATTACCATGAGCAGCTGTAAACCCTTCGATCACTCCCATTTTTACGATTGTTTCCATATCCGCTTCACTCTTGAAATTAACTTCGATATGAACTTCTGTTCCTTTATCTGTAGTTGAAAAACTATTCTTCCATTTCATATTCGGGAACTCGGTGCTGACATTTCCGTTCTCATCACTGAATGCATCGGTCGCTTCATACATTTTGTGATTGACAATCTTTTGGTATTCAACCATTGCCCACATTTCTGCTCCGTCCGGTCCGACCATTGCATAAATCCATTTTCCGCCTTCTGAAAAATCCATTGATTTTGTACGTGCTTTCCATGGTTTGGGTGCCCACCATTGGTCTAAATATTCACTTTGAGTCCAGGCATTCCACACTTTTTCGACAGGAGCATTAAATTCCCTTACGAATGTAAGTTTCTTGTTTGGTACATCTTGTGTAACTTGAGTTTGCATGGTTTTTATAAAAATAGTTTATAAATGTTTAGTTAATAGATCATCTAATTTGCTGAATCCGTCGTTTACTCCGCCTTCCATACCAGAGTTTACCATACCGTCGCGGTCTTCTACGGATTTGAAAACTGATTGGATATGCACTTTTGTTCTGTTACCTGGCAATTCGTGCATAGTAAGGAAATCGGTCGCAACGTGACCCCGCTCGGGAAGTCCTTCAAATTCGAAGGTTCTGATAACTCTTTCAGGAGGAAATACTTCGTGAATTGCACCATTGAACGCAAATTCACCTCTGCCGTTGCAATCTTTATGAATGAAACGGTATGAGCCTCCGCTTCTATTGTCGAATTTTTCAATTATCATTTCGGAGTTCTTCGGTCCTAACCATTGGGTCAGTAGCTCAGGTTCGTTAAATGCTTTGAATACTAATTCGCGAGGAGCATCAAATTCTCTGATTATAAACAGCTCCTGTTTGCCGGGCTCGGCAATGACTTGTGTTTTGTTGTTACTGGGCATTGTTATTCATTAAATTGTTTAAAACATCATCCAATTGATTAAATCTGTCTTCCCACATTTTTTTGAATGGTTCGAGCCATTCGGCAACTTCTTTCATTTTTTTTACCTCCAAATGATAATAAATTTCCCTCCCTGATTGTTCCTGTTTTATCAACTCACATTCGGTAAGAATTTTTATATGCTTTGATACCGCTTGTCTGCTGGTATTAAAGTGTTCTGCCAGAGCATTCGGAGTCATTGCCTGCAGTGCAATGAGTGTAAGAATGGCTCTTCGTGTCGGGTCGGCTATTGCCTGAAATACGTCTCTTCTCATAATATTTGTTCTTTATATTCTATAGTTTGGTTTTAAAACACAAGTGAAGCAATTTGACTGTGCAAGTTCTTGTATAATATTTTCTTAAGTGTCAATTTAACTTTTAGGATAATTTCTTTTCCATGAATACTGTTCCTGAAATTGGATTGAAGCAGTATGGTTCTATATTGTAAAAACCAAATGAACGATAAAGGTCTTGTGCTTTTATCATAGTTGGCAAAGTATCAAGGCGGATTTTTTTGTAGTTAAATTCTCTAGCAATTTCAATAATTTGTTGGAGTAATCTCATACCGATTTTATACATTCTAAAATCTGTTTGAACATACATACGCTTTAGTTCAGCAGTTTCATTGTCTATTTCACGAATAGCTGCGCAACCAATAGCAATTTCATTGTTGTAAGCAAGTAGCAATGCTCCTTTTGGTTTGTTGTACTGCTTCTCAATTGTTTTAAGTTCGTTGTTAAAATCTTGAAATGATAAGTCAATGTCAAGCGAATTAGCATACTGCTGAAATAAGTATCGTGCTTCGTCAAATTCATTTTCTGTATTTGCAATCTTGAAAACAATGTCATTATTGATTGAATTTATCATAGGAGAAAATTATTATTTCAAGGCATCTGTTCGTAAACATTATGAACCGGAGGTTCATAATTTAATTCTTTAAATAAAGTACTGAGATTATAATGTTGAATGCCAAGTATATAAAAATAAGCAAACGATTGGCATAGCCATTTATAGCAATTACTGATTTTGGAATTTCATTTAATGGTTTTTGATCCGGACCAAAGGGTATGCCTGCCTTTTTTAGACCTGAAAATAATATACCCATTGTAATGCCCATTAGAATTACACTAATCCAAATGCTATGAGCGGAAGCGAGTATTAGATTTGTGTGTGGTAACCAACTACTTTGATCCGACAAATGATACGCGACTATTAAAGCCCCAATTGGAAAAGTTGGAATACCTAATGCAAAGGCAAGTCCGTGGAGTTTGTGTTTAACATCAAACAAACCGCCCATTAATGCACCAATGCCTGAAATGATAATAAGCAGAGCCGCAATATTTGCCCAGAATCCTGAAACAATATTGATTA
This sequence comes from uncultured Ignavibacteria bacterium, assembly GCA_937868245.1. Classification (GTDB taxonomy): domain Bacteria; phylum Bacteroidota; class Ignavibacteria; order Kapaibacteriales; family UBA961; genus JADJXV01. The sequence continues at coordinate 3,500 of CALMMI010000370.1, forward strand.
GAAATATTGCTAAACAAATACTGCTGAGTGCCCAGCAAAAGAACATAGAAGTTAATATCCATTTATGCTTACCTATAGCGTATTCGCTGACCATTCGCCAACTTGGTTTAAATTCAGGGCTTTTAAAATGTAAGGCGATTAGACTAAACAGCGATAATATTCCTGTTGCAATCGAGAGTATTGCCAAAATTGATATGTTATCCATATTTCTATAATTTATTATTAATTAATACTTCTTCTCTTTGTTCTAAACTTACAGTAATGGCTTGTTCAATCCTATTTTCACTAATAGCTGTTTACGTTGTAGATGAATAAATCATTGTAGATTTTACATTTAATAGTACTATGAGTATGTTCTTTTCCGGTTGAATTGTATATTTGTTCATTATTTAAATAATGCAACTATTTTATCAATAGTTTGCTCCAATCCAATTTGAGCAAAGTTACTGATTGAGCCAAAATCAGCAGTTTCTGTTATGGTCAATTCTGTTTTGTCATTTCCTATGTCTTTGAACGTTACTACCGTATGCACATCTTCAGGAAAGTCAGCCGGCATACCGACAGTAGTAGGATTTACTTTATTCCCGTTTTCATCTGTAAGATTCTGGATATACTCTATTAATTCCAATGGAATAATTTTAGTGTAGAGCCAACTATTAAACCAGGTTTGACCACCCATCTGCTTCGGCGCACTCATAGCAACAACAGAAGTTCCACCTTCACGGACATCCATTTTTGCACTCGGGCATGTGAACCTGTCGGGACCCCACCACTTCATGACCAGTTCAGGTTCTGTCCATGTTTTCCAAACTAAGCTTAGGGGTGCATTAAATATTCGCGTTACTACGATTTGCTTTTTCATATTGTGCTTAATTGTGGATTTATCAGGCATTTTGTAATGTTTCGATGTCGAATTTTCTCATCTTCAAAAATGCTTGTACAACTCTTTGCCCTTTTTCGGGATGAGACATAAGTTCTCCTAAAATGGTAGGCACAACCTGCCACGATAAACCGAATTTATCTTTGCACCATCCGCACATGCTTTCTTCACCTCCGTCAGCAATTAATTTGTACCAATAATGGTCAATTTCTTCTTGGTCTTTGCAAGGGATTACAAACGAAACGGCTTCGTTGAACTTATATCTATCGCCGCCATTGAGCCCCATAAATTTTTGTCCGTCGAGCTCAAAGTTTACAACCATTCCTGAATCGTTAAGGATTTTAGAGTTTGGAAAAATTGTACAGTAGAAATCTGCTGCTGCTTTGGCCTGACCATCAAACCATAAGCAAGGATACATTTGTTTTGCCATTTTTTTTACTTTTGATTGTTAATAAATTACTTTGATTTTGCTTTTCTTCTTGTTTAATATCTAGAAATATGTCAAAAAGTTTGTGATAAGTGCTACTATTCGGTTGCAAATATAAATGCAACTGTTTGGTTGCGCAAATTAATTTTTTTTAATTTTTTGAACTTCCTAAGAGTTAGATACCGGAAAACCACAAAATTGAATTTGGTGTAATCTCGTATGTTGCTATATATAAGAGCATTATGATGCTACTATATGCTTGTAGTGTCCCGTTCCAAATTGTAGTTTTGTCTCAAAAAATCAGAATATGTCCTACAATTTAAGGTAAGTCAAATCGTTTATAAGTAAAGTTAATAGTGTGGGACTACTGAATGTCGAGAGAATTTCCGTAGATAAAACCTCCTAATAGGGGGTGAATCTTGCAATTCTTAGGTAGATCAATCCAGTAAATTATCATCCGCGAAAACTTATCAAATGATACTAATTATAGTTTGCATAAGTATTATTGGTGCTGTCCTTTGTTACCTCCTTTTTGCACCGTTTTATGTGGAAATTGATAGTGAGCAAGGTTTTTTCAGATTTAGATTTCATGAGTTGGGATCGGTGGATTTGAGAATTGTAGATTACTCACTTCTTCTGCACATTAGAGTTATCCGGTGGACCAAGGACATAGATTTACTGAAGACAAAGAGAACTTCAAAAGACAAAAAGAAAAGGGAAGAAAAAGTAGGTAAAAAGAAAGGGAAGGAAAATCAATGGATGAAAGTTACTCCCAAAAAAATTATAGCAGTATTGAAGAGTTTCAAGATTAACAAATGTGATGTGCTTATTGATTCCGGTGATGTCCAATTAAATGGAATTCTCTATCCAATTTTTTATTTGGCGGGTTATTACAGTAATAAGAATATACGTATCAATTTTATAAACGAAAACGTAATAAGACTAGAAATTGAAAATAGTGTAGCCCGAATGAGCCGGGCATATTTAAGTTCATAATTATAAACTATTTATAAAACATCATGGACAATCTAAATGAAATATTCGGTAAACTTACCGAATTTCTAAAATCGGAAGCTAAGACCGAAACTATAATCGGTCAGCAGTTTCAATTGGGTGAATTTTCTTGTGTTCCTGTTATGTCTTTAGGAATTGGTTTTGGCGGCGGTGGCGGAGAAGGAAAACAAAATACAAAAAATGAAGGTACAGGTGCCGGAGCAGGTGCCGGAATTGGAATGGGACCGGTAGGCTTCCTGGTAACAAAAGGAAGTGACATTCAATTTATCCCTACCAGTGCTTCTAAAGGATTAAATGCAATTTTTGAAAAAGTACCTGATATGATGGAGAAGTTTCTTGACAAGAAGAAAGAAGCTGTAAAAGAATAGCCATGAAAAACAAAATCCTCGTTTTACGAACAAGTAAAACGAGGATTTTCTTATGCAGTAAATTTTTAAGTAGAAAGGACTTAAAAAATGAAAATTAACAAGGAATGGCATTTAATGAATAAAATGCCCAAAAACCCTACGTTTGAAATGCGCGTACAGTGGCATTTAGAGCATCAAAAAAACTGCAATTGCCGTCCTATCCCTCAAAAACTTTTAGAGGAAATGAAGGAGAAGGGGATTAAGGTTTGAATCAAAAGCAGTAAACCTAATCATGCGTTCATGTAAAGAATTACTGTTTATTGCCGTTATACTCTTCGTCCGTTACAGGTTCTAACCAATCTACTATACCTGTACTTGTATTCGTGTTTATGGCAAGATGCGTAAACTCACTGTCCGGTGCAGCTCCATGCCAGTGTACAAGGTTTGGAGGAATTTTAACTACATCTCCTGTTTTCAGACTTTGGATCGGCTTCCCTTTTTCCTGATAGAAACCTTTGCCGTGGGTAACAATCAGGATCTGTCCGCCCGGATGGGTATGCCAATTATTTCGAGCTCCGGGTTCAAACTCTACATTCGCAATAGAACAATTGAAAATACCATCAGCAGGAACTAACATTTTCAGGAGTGCATTGCCAGTAAAGTAGTCGGACGGTGCTTTTTCTCCTTTCGGGAAAATAGCATTTTGAATTTCGGATGTACTCATGATAAATCTCAAACGTTAAAAAAATATACTTATTCCCCGCCCGAAAGCATAGTAACCTTCTGTTCTGCTTTATCCAAATAAGTTCTGCAAGTGCGTGTGAGTGTTATTGCTTCTTCATAGAGAGCAAGCATCTCATCCATAGGTGCTTCACCATTATCGAGGATAGAAATGATTTCCTCCAGCCGTGCCACTTGTTCTTCAAATGTTTGTGTCGTTTTCTTTGCCATAGTTTTAATAGTATTTAGAATAATTCTGCGTTATCTTGACGTACTTCGGTAATTGTAGCTGTAGCCTTTTCGTTGGAACGAATAATTTCTACCTGACCAACATTAACTAACGAATCTTCATTTTTCAGAAGACGATTCCCGTGTTTAAGTAAAGCAAATCCTCGTTGCAACGGTGCAAACGGATGGGCAGATTTTGCATGTAGTTCAAGTGCATCCAAACGTGATTTTGCATGTAGGAGTCGCCGGCGAACCGATTGAGTTATGCGTAATTCGGAGGTATCTATAAACTGCATATAATTTCTGATGTCTTCCCTCAGCCGTCGGAATGCAGGACTCTCAGCCGCGCGGCTCACCATTCTTTTACGCTCCTGTATCATCTGAAGAATCGTTCTGCGCAACTTCACCTCAACTGAAGAGAAAAACTCGCTGAACTGTTCTGCGGTAATCCGGGTAACAATTTCGGCGGCAGCAGTAGGTGTGGCTGCACGGACATCTGCCACAAAATCTGCAATCGTAAAGTCAACTTCATGTCCTACTGCCGAGATTACCGGGATTTTTGATTCATAAATAGCAGTTGCTACAATTTCTGTATTGAATGCCCATAAATCCTCAAGCGAGCCCCCTCCGCGACCAACTATCAATACATCGCACCGATGTTCAGATTTCCTGTTCATCTGTCTGATTGCTGCCGCAATATCTTCGGCTGCACCTTCCCCTTGAACCAGAGTAGGGCGAACTATAACCTCACAAATCGGCAATCTCCGTTCAAGAGTGGAAAGAATATCCTTGATTGCAGCTCCTGTTGGCGAGGTTATCACGCCGATTTTCAGAGGCAAACGGGGCAGAGGTTGTTTCCGTTCCGTTTCGAACCAGCCGAGTGTAAGGAGTTTTTGTTTCAGTGCTTCAAACTGTTGATGTAAATCACCGATAAAAAAAAAAAAAAAAGAAAAACAATCAAGTTGATATTTACCCTGCGGTGGGAACAGTGTGATTTTTCCGGTTGCAACCACCTTCATCCCGTTTCGAGGCTGAAATGTAAGCGGTTTCCCGCGCCAAAGTACAGCTGAAATCTGAGCCTTGTCGTCTTTAAGGGTAAAATATCTGTGACCCGATGTGTGATTCACAAAATTAGATACTTCGCCCACAACGCTGACTACACCTATTCCTTCTTCAAGAAGCAGGCGTATATCATTAGTGAGTTCGGAAATGCTGAGTGGGGTGTTGTTCATGCTGCAAAAATACGGGAAATTTGTGGAGCAATTATGGTATTTTTGCATCTGCAATTTTCTTTAATTCTTATGGATACCAATGGTTGGATTTGGATACGACATTCATCGCCTTGAGGCTGGCGAATCACTTGTTTTGTGTGGAGTGGAGATTCCTTCGGCAATCGGGACTGTTGCACATAGCGACGGCGACGCTGCCCTCCATGCCCTTACCGATGCTTTACTTGGTGCGGCAGGGCTTGGTGATATCGGAGAGCATTTTCCTGATACAAATCCTATGTACAAGAATGCCGACAGCAGAATTTTTGTTCGTCGCGCGATTGAACTCCTTAGGGAAAACAAACTTCGTTTGATTAATATTGATATAACCGTTGTCCTCGAAAAACCAAAGATTCAACCATATAAGGAAGCAATGAAAATCGCTCTTGCCGAAATATGCGAGCTTCCATTGCAGCGGGTATCCGTAAAGGCTACAACAAACGAGCGGGTTGGATTTGTTGGGCGGAGTGAAGGTGTGGCAGCATTTGCAATTTGCCAGGTAGAGGAATAAATTTGATGAACACGAAACCTCAATCTATGTTGGGTTATGTTGTTCGGTTTCCGTATATCTGTTTGCGGCTTATACTCGGTGTAGGCATTGCTGTCCTTCTCATTGTTTGCCAAAACATTGCTAAGGCAGATAATACATTCCCACTATCCTATCAGAATCCTGTACAATTCCCGACAGGGGAAATTATCTATGCAGGCAACACTACGTATTTACTTTCACCAAAGCCGATTTGGACAGATGAATCCACCGTACTTCAATCATGGCGTGGGTATATTCAGAATAATGTCCATAGCAGTACACTTTCCGGCGCGTCGATTATTGCTGCATACCCTTCCGACAATGAACTTTTACTCTTGATTTCCCGTGATAACCGCCAATCATTTATTCTTGTAGATTCGCTTGCCAAAGTTCGCGCTGAAATTCCTTTTTTATCTTCAGGGACAATGTTGTCCGGTGGATTCGTAGGAATGATTAATCACAATACTTATTTATTGAATATTAATTCTGCTTTGTACGGATTGAATCGCATTGGTGATTCATTACGGTATAAGAAGCTGGCAGAGGAAATATTAGCAGTTGGATCTACAGACAGGGGAGTTGCGTATATTACAAAATTCGGTAAGGATGCGGGTATTCATTTTCTTGACTCCTCCTCCCGCGAACTTGGAATGAATCTGCTTCCTTTAAGTGAGCATTTTGCAATTCAACAATCCGGAAATAAAGTTTGTGTCCGCTCTTCCGCCGGTAGTTCGTATGGTTTTGTATCAATCTTTCTATCAGGGGGCGGAAAAATTGCTTCGGCTTCGTATCCGGCACCTGTGGAGCTTTCTACGGCAATCACCGATAGTGTTGGAAACTGTATTTCGGTATATCTGCGTCAGTCGGGTAATAATTATGCACTTGCTTTCGAGCCGCTTACATTGCAAACTTCTGTTCAAGTACAAAATGTAATACTTCCTTCAGGATATATCGAGCCGATTGCAGTTCGTCTGGTAGGGAATATTGTGTTTGTTCTGTTCCGAAATGGAATAGTGACCGTTTCACAGGCAGGAGAAATACAGTCGTCCGATTTTCTTGTAATTGGCGAAATACTGACCTCTGTACCGCGTATCCAAACTATTGACGGGTATTTACTGCTCTCCACCGCCTCTAGTTCGGTCCTTTTCCAAAAGGTTGGTCATCCATTATGGCTTTTTAACCGGTTTGTAGAGCGGAGCGGGTTGATTGTGGGCGGGTTTATCATTGCTGTTTTGTTTGTAGTTCTATGGAGAATGTACCGAAGGCAAAAGCGTGTTTTGAACACCGCACTTGAGCTTCCCGAAACAGGGGTTGTGTTCGTTTTGGATGCCAATGGGAGGTTGCTGCGGGCAAATCAATCCGGTAGAATATTGTTTGGTATTTCAAGCGATGTTCCGCTTCGCCGTCCATTCCGGTTCTATGCCGAAAAGGAACATGAACTTCTCACATTTATCGATCACGTGCTCTCAAACCGTATAGGACAAAAACAGAGGATTTCGGTACAGAATGCTGCGGAAACAAAAGAATTTATGTGGGCTGCCGTACCGCTTTTTGCATTTATGGGGAGATTTAACGGGCTTATCATTACAGGTGTGGATATTACCGAAGAGCTCGAAAGGAAACGTTTGGTAAATTGGGCGCAGCTTGCCCACGACATGCAAACCAATCTTTCGGTAATCCGCCTGAACGCCGAGCAGCTTACCTCTTCAACACCGCAAGAAGGTGAACGTCGCCGGAAAATTCTTCATCAAAGTAAGCTGTTGATGCAGAAGGTACGCGATATTGTTACGGTAGGCAGAAGCGACCAACTTGATCTTTCACTTGTAGATACGTCTGATTTGTGTGCTGAGGTAATCGAAGAGTTTGATGAAGCTGCGAATCCGAATGTTACATTACTGATGAATGCCCGTTCTGTTCAATTCGAATGTGATAAAACAAAACTTTCCCGTGCCTTACGGAATGCTGTGGAAAACGGAATCAGGTCATTGCAAAAGCTGAAAGGAACGGTAGAATTATCCGCCCGATGTGATGAGCGTTATGTCTATTTTACCATTACCGATACTGGAATAGGTATGGACGACGAAATAAAAAATAATATGCTAAAGCCGTATTTCACAACAGCTAAACACGAAGGCGGGTCGGGTATCGGAACAATGATTATGCAACGTGTGGTTGAATTGCACAAAGGGCAATTATTAGTGGATTCCGTATCGGGAAAAGGGACAACGATTACCTTCAAACTTCCGCGCAGGTAGAAGTATTTAGAATGCACCCGCATTTTCTTGAGAAGGAATGTGGTATTTTTGCAAAAAACAAATATGTTTTTTCTTATCCGTAGAATAGAGTTTGCAAACTCTATTCTACGGATAAGAAAATAACGATTCTCATTTATCGGGAGTTAACCATGGCTGTCTATCCTCTGAAATCCTCTAAATTTACTACTATCATTCTGGGCAAGGGGCGCTTAGTTGCGAATATTGCAGAACGTTTGCTGAGTTCCAACTCCAATTTTTACATATTTCTGGAGCCGGATCTTTCCGATTTATTGAATTTGGAATTCAAAATGCCATTGGAGCTTCCGTCGTATTTAGAACCGTATTCAAAGTATTGTACAAATGAATTGTCTTCAATGAAAAAATTACCTCATTTTATCATTGATGTCGGTACTGAAATCCCAAGCGACCGAATGCCATTCATAACAGAGGCTACAGTAGAGTATAGGAGTGCAATTGTTCTTACTTCCGGACTTACATGTACAGCAACCGAATTGTACGGTGAGTTGGGAATGGATACCGAGGTGGTTTCGTTCAATCCGCTTGCTTTTTTGATGAACACTCCCATGATGGAATTTGCTCCGATGCTTGCTGCGAATGATGAAACTGCCAAACTGACCAGACAGTATTTTTCTTCACTAGGGTTTGAATGTGAACAAGTGGAAGACCGCATCGGGTTGGTTTCACCGCGCATATTGGCAACATTAATCAACGAAGCAGCTTTTGCTGTTCTGGAAAAAGTGGGTACACCCGAGGATATTGATACTGCGATGAAATTAGGTGTCAATTATCCGAAAGGACTTCTTGAATGGGTGGATGAAATAGGAGTTGACCAGATTGTAAGTACTCTCGAAGCTCTACAGAATGAATACGGAATGGAACGGTATCGCCCATGTGTACTTCTAAAACAGATGCTCCGTACAGGTTGGGTAGGGAAGTATTCGGGGAAGGGATTTTATCAGCATGAAGTACCTGAGGCTGCGGATTTGTATTGAGAAGCACTTCTTAAAACATGTTAATCTACGTTCGTAATTGTTCTAAATAATTTGGTTGTAAATAATGTAACTATATTAAATGTATGTAATTAAGGTTGTCATATACTTCATGACTGTCGCTGAGCCTGCTGTCAAGAAATGATATAGGAATAGAATATTCAAGCTTGTCATCCTGAACTTGATTCAGGATTTCCGTTGCTGTCTGGTCGTGCTAATTCACCGTTATAGCGGAGAGGCTGAATCAAGTTCAGCCTGACAGGGCAGTTATTTATATTGAAAAACAAGAGATTTCATCTACGGTATTTAATGTCAATAATTAAAATTACATCCTCTACTGATTCACCAACCCACCGCTCAACCTCAATAACTCAGTCTCGGCAATTTTTGCATCATACAGCGATTTGATAGTGCGGTTTTCTGCATCTGTCATGGATTTCTGCGTTTGGCGAAATTCAAACTCTGTCATATTACCGAACGAGTACCGTTGCAACGATATTTCTACATTTTGTTTTGTAAGTGCCATGTTTTCGGTTTCCAATTGCATGAGTTCGATCGTGGCATTGTATTGGCGATATGTACGGGATACGTCGGATTCTACTTGTTGTTTGACAAGGGCAATATTCTCTTCATTCGAGAGAATAAGCAATCGTGCATTCTCAGACTGACGGCGTAAGTTTCCACCCTCGAATAAATTTATGGAAGCTGTAAGCCCATACGTGAATCCCAATGAAGTAGAGGCACTTACTGCACCAAACTGCGATTGAGATTTGGAATAATTCAATCCTGAAGCCAATGAAAGCGATGGATACCAACCTGAATTCAAAAGCTTGGCATCATATTCGGCAATATTTTTACTGCCGATAGCGAGTTGCAGCAAGGTGTTTCCAGCTAATGCTTTTTGGCGAAGGTCTTCAAGTGAGAATTTTGGCTTTAATGCTAAAGAATCTGACGGTTCAAATTCTTTATCTGAATTTCGGGCAAGTAACTGGTTAAGGGTAATCTTACTACGTTCGAGTGTTACTTTCTGACGAAGAAAAGCTGCACGGTCTTCATTAAAATCAATGGTAGCCTGAAGAAGTTTTTGTCTCGAATCTGCCCCAAGTTCTGTTCTGCTTTTTGATATATCCAGTCTTTTTTGTGAAACATCTACAGTTTCCCGGAGAGCATCAAGAGTATTCTTTTCTGCGATTACATCATAGTATTGAGTAATAATTCTTGACAGCGTGGTTTCTACCGTATTTCTGTAAGCAATGTCGCCTACCCGTTGGATTTCCTTAAGTTTGTCGTAGGAGGTGAACATCTTGAAGCCGTCGAACAGAGTCCATGTTAACGCAACACCGGCACTTCTTGTAGATGAAGTTGCCCCTGTCCTTACATTGGACTGTCCGGATGCCAACTCCTGGTCAACATTAGCAATGGTGTTCCCTATGGCGGCATTTGCATCAATTCTCGGGAGCATTCCTGCATTTCCGAGGCTAACATTGTTTTCAGAGATTTTTGTATCGTTTTTAGAGATATGAATGGAATAATTGTTTTCCAAACCGATACGAATTGCATCACTAAGTGAGAGTGATTCTTGAGCAAGAGCAAAACTACTCGTAAGTAGAGCAAGTATCCAAACCGACATCATCATTTTCCGTAGCGTCATATCATCGTTCTTTGGTTTTTGATTCTGAAAAATTAATACATTATTCAGGTTATTTTTTTATTTTTGCTTACTACTTTTTTCAGCATTATTTAACAGTTATCAATATGACAAATTCACTAAACACCATATGGCAAAATAAAGCTCAAAAGAAGAGTGCTATAGTAGCATTCTGTTGTACTTTAGCATTGGCTATTCCGATTCCGTATACTTCCTACAGTGCAACCTTTGAATCAATAAGCGGTAAGATTGCCGGTGCATTACTTATGTTTACTCTTGTCTTTCTTACCAGACATTTAACAAAAGAACAAATCGTTACTTATATTATCAATTTGAAGTGGATAGGAATTATTGTCCCTGCAATCCTTTTGTTGTTTGTTTTTATGGGGCAATTCATGGACAAATTAAGTCTGAATTTTGTTGTACAAGCGGTATTTGCAATTGGTTTTTATAATATAGTTTATTTTGGAAGATCTATGAAAGATTGAGAACAAAAAATCTTATATTTTATATTAATCATATACCAATCAATGACAATCTTAAGGGAAATTCATTATTCATGATTCATTTAATCAGATTGTATTTTCTCAAAAAAGATTCGAAGCAACTGTAACATTGTGCCTCTATTTTTAAATATTCTTTCTCATTCATCGTGGGTTCAGATTTGCACCATATAACATTAAAAGTAGTGTTTACATTTTTTTTATCCGCAAACTCGATATATGCTTCAAGGGACAGTTTATCACAGGGAATATGATCTAATATATAC
>CALMMI010000371.1 GCA_937868245.1 uncultured Ignavibacteria bacterium
ATTCAGGTGTGCTCGGGTCCATTTCAATCAAGCAGTTCTTGATTGTATTGTTGTATGAGCGTTGACCTAAATAGAACACCGCGCGACGGTTCGCGTAGGTTTTCAATAAGAATTTTAACGATTTTTGTTTACCGCCGTCAAAGGTCATATAACCAGGAGAATTTGCATTGTCAGTACCCGGATATTCGTTCTCAATAGCATTAGGATTTCTTGGTGAATAACGTTGTCCAAGATTTATACCGATACCGTTGCAACTGTTCAACTGGATGGTTACCCCTGCTTTGGATAAGCCTGTTCCCTGTGGGTCGGCTACCCATGTTATTGTATTATTAGCGTCAACACCTATAATTTTTGATGTTAAATCTAACGCTGCATCACAAGGTATATTTGAAGTACTGCCTACGGAATAGAATGGGTCGGTCAATTGGAACGTAACCGGACCGCGTACTCCCTGGCGGTAGAGAGCATCGACAGCACTCTCAATAGTTTGGAAATTTGGAAGTCCGGGTTTAGTCGTAGTTCCTACTGTATATATACCGTTCAAACGATCGCCAACGGTAATATTAATACATTTTTCGTCGTTTGCGGCGTACTCATCTCCTGGAGCAAGAACCTTCACACAAATTGTATAAGTCCCTCCGTTAAGAGGAGTAAAGCTCGGAAAGAAATACGATGCTGTATTGAATCCGCTGCTGTTGGTTACATCTATAGTAATTGGTTGACCGGTTACCACCGGTAGATTATTATACGTGATATTCAATAGCGCAGGAACAGGATCGGAGCCTAATCCGTTATTGGCAAAAAGTGCTGAAACACTAAAAGCACGACCTGCATAACTACCTGTTACAGGCGGTGTGAGAATCTGACGTGTTTCGAAGTCAATCAAATACCAAACTGTGAACGTATATTTACCGTTTCGTGGTTGAACATCGTTGAACGGCTGTTCGTCCTGTGCAAAAGAATTGCCTACTGTTTCCAAAAGTTCACAACGGCAGATAACATTAAACGAGTCCGCTTGATTCGACACAAAATTCGGAATAATAATGACTTCATCGGTTTTCGTTGACAATAATCCTTCAGGAGGGAGACCTCCCCCGGCATCGCTACTTCTGATAACCGTATCCTTGCGGATAAGTGAATTATCACCTGCACGACGAATCTCGGCAAGGGCACGGTAGCGGGTAACTGCTTCCACCCCAACATTTTGAAAAATAGCTCTTACGGGTAGAGTGTACGTACGGAGGTAACGTTGTCTGTTGGACTGTAAGGGTGATTCAATACTTGAACATTGCATATCTTTATTGAGAGCAACCACAAAATCCTGTGTGTAGTTACTGGAGAATACAACTGTTGTGCCACTTAACAAATCATGAACAACTTCAAGGCGGTACGTTCCAGGAGGAATGGCAGTTGTCAAGAATGCACCGGTATTGCCATTGTTAGCGGGCGGCAAACCGTTTGTTGCAATTCCTTGTGATTTTGAAGCGGTCAGTGTGAACGGGTCGGTTGCATTTGGAAGATTCGTTATAGTTGTTGAATATGTTACAGGGTCAAGTCCTTCCCATACAACTGTTCCCGGTGTTAGTGTTCCGGCGTTCAATGAAAGAATTCTCCAACGGCTTAGTCGTTGGGAAGTTGGTGCACTTGCCCTGGCAATTGTAAGAGACGGCTTGGCAAAAGCAGGTGTACTGCCATCGTATATTTGATTTGCCAAGAGTACGGAATTGTTCGTTGGGTATGATGCTTTCACCCCCGCTCCCGCAACGGTAAGTGCATAATCTTCAGATTCTCCAAAACTGTATTGAGCACACGGGTCATCAGGATTTGGAGAATTACTTGAGCGTACCCTCATCCGTGTAACACCCGGTATTGCATTCACCGGAATGGTAACATTTACATTCAGACCCGCCGTACCAATCTGCTGATTTCCTGCATATACCTTTTCCCCTGCATCGGTGAAAACTCCGTTTTGGTTGAAGTCAATGTAAATATCGAATTCCATTCCGTACCAGCCACCACATGTATTAAGGTCGATGCTATAAGGAACGCTTTGAGTTTGCATTACAGTAGGTGCAGCAACAAATCCAGAGTAGTTACCATAGCTGTTAAGA
>CALMMI010000372.1 GCA_937868245.1 uncultured Ignavibacteria bacterium
CTGCCTCCATTGGGATATTATAATGGCTTGCGGGATAACCGTACATATCAGAGTTTGTGCCTATATTGTCCTTCCGAACATTAAATTCCCATGCCCTGTGGGGGTCTAACCCCCTTGTAGATACATTTACTTGATTACCTGTTCCATCCATGTCATATACAAATACACCCGGGATTTTAGCGAAAATCTGCCGGGCGTATTTCTCGGTCATTGCCACGTTTTTTTGGGTAAGGTCAATAATCTCGTTCTTTTTCCCGGAGTAGATAAACGTTCCTTTTATCGGTGGCTGACGATTGATATCCTGATCTACTCTTTCTGCTTCTATCGTAAAAGGCTTAACCTCTCGTACCCTTGTTGTATCAGTTTGAGTTTGACCAAATATGGGGATTGCAATCATAATTGAGACAACTATTATCATCGTTTGCTTCATTTCATTTTTCCCTTTTGATATATTAATCAATTAAATCTGGCATCATGTTATTTAGACTGAATCTTAATAGAGTCAATATACGTATTTTTGAAAATCACTGCAATATTAATCTTCATATTTTTTTTGTACTATTGGTAACTTGATTTAAATCAATTGTGGAAGTAAAACTGAGAAGTGAATTTGCATAACAAAAAGATAAAAGCCCGGATAAACGAACCAAAATGAACATTACTCGACTAAAACAAAAATAACCTGATAATGTATCAGGTTATTTTAAATTAACTCACTATAAAACAAATAATATCCCCCCTATGGCTTCTTCGGCGTAACACTATCAGTCTTCACAGTATCTTTCTGTGTAAACGGCAGTTCCGGTACATACTTATCCAAACCGAACGGCAACGAAACCTTAAGTTTGGAAACGTCAATTTTGGAATCCAGAGCAGGTGACTTCATGTTATTTGGAAGGGATACATTGCCATCCTTAACATTAAGTCCATTCGGAGTGTTAATTGCGGGGTCGGTCTTCTGCTGCGTTTTCTGATCTGTATTGAGTGGCATGTTTGGAATTGTGGTCGTATCAGGTTTCGGTTGCCCCTGCTGTTGCCACGGCGTTACCGAGTCCGGACTTTTCAAGTTAACTTGCCTGGAAGCATAGTAATTCACACTTGGGAATACATCCTTAGCATACACAGAATTTGGATAACGTTCCAACAGCAGCTTATAGTAGAACAGCGCACTGTCTTTCATTTCCAATTTGCGTTCGTAAATCCAACCCACAGCATACAAAGAACGCGGTGCATAGAGCGAAGTTCTATATTTATCTGCAAGTTTGGAAAACTGACGGATTGCCATCTGATTATCGCCAACCTTTCTGAATTTAGAACCGGATTCATACAAATCAGCAACGGTATCGATAATAACCGCATCGGTAAATCCTAATTTCATTCTGGCTTCAACACCAAAATCAGTAGTCGGGTAATTTACTGCAATTATTTCCATAAGTGAATCTGCTGCTTCCTGATCGGCAGGATCTATATCCTTCTTATCAGGAGGGGCAAGTAACCGTGCCACTCCATAAAGGAAACGTGCTTTTTCCTTACTTGTGTTCGGACAGGAATCCACTGCCATTTGGAAATATTTACGGGTAGAGTCGGGATGCGAAAGTCTTTCATGGGTACGCCCAATGTCGAAGTTTGCTTTTGAAATCGAAACTTTTAGCGTATCATCGCTGTTGGTTTTCATTTGCTCTCGCCCCTTGTTTACAATCCCTTGATAATCCTCCAAACGGTTCAAAAGCAAATAATACTCGGCAGCAGATTCGGACACAGGAGATTTTACTGCTTTTGCACGGGCAAAATAC
>CALMMI010000373.1 GCA_937868245.1 uncultured Ignavibacteria bacterium
TTACCGCCTCGCTGCAAATGTCCGAGAACTGCAACACGAGATTCTACATTATAGCAATCTTTCAATAGCGCAGCAAGTTCTACAGCTCCTCCTACTTCATCACCTTCACCGATAACAACAATATATCGTTTATGCGCACCTTCGCGTTTTATGCGTTGGTGCAAATCGGGAACATTGGTAATAGTTTCGGGAATTGCCATGTATTCCGCTCCACAGGCAATGCCAACCATTGTTGCAATAAATCCCGCTTCGCTTCCCATTACTTCTATAATATACACACGACCTTGTGAGTCTGCAGTGTCCCGTATGCGGTCGATTGCTTCGGCAGCAGTATTGATTGCAGTATCAAAACCGATAGTAAAGTCGGTGCCGAAAATATCATTATCGATTGTTCCGGGGACGCCGACTGTTTTAATAGCGTGATCACGGTGGAGTAAGTGGAGACCTTTCATCGTTCCGTCACCTCCGCAACCTATCAATCCCTGGATGCCCGCTTTGGTTAGATTCTCCGCTGCTTTTGCACGGAAATCAGGCATTTTGAATTCTTCACTTTGGCTTGTTTTAAGTATTGTTCCGCCAAGACCGATGATATTCGCAGTGTCCTTACGTTCGATTGTAAAAAAGTCCCCATCGATTAGTCCTGCAAATCCGCGTCGCACTCCGACAACTTCAACACCGCGAGCGTTTGCGCTCCGGACAACCGAACGGATGTGTGCATTCATACCCGGTGCATCAGTACCACTTGTAAGCAGTGCAATTTTTTTCATGTGTTCTCCATCAGATAGTAAACGAAAAATAAAGAATCATTCATAATTTTTCTCAAAAATATTCCCTTTTTCCCGAAAAATGTTCTCTCTTTTGTATAATTAGAGAAAAAAACCTTATTTTGTCCAAAACTAACCGATAAAAAATGCCATGAATCCTAAAATAATCCTTAATTCCGACCGCGCTCCTGAGCCTGTCGGTGCGTATCCACACGCCGTTCGCGTGGGGAATATGCTGTTCCTTTCCGGAGTCGGTCCTCGTGAACGCGGACAAAAAGCAATCCCCGGAGTTACACTGGGCGAGGATGGTTCGATTGTAGATTACGATATAGTATTACAGACCGAATCCGTGTTCAGGAATATACGGTATATACTGGAAGATGCCGGGTCATCCTGGGAGAATATTCTGGATGTAACAGTATTCCTAACGAATATGAAAAAGGATTTTCCGATTGTGAATAAGCTCTATGCCGAGCATTTTGCCGGTATAAATGCCTGTAGAACTACGTTGGAAATAGGTGCATTGCCAACACCAATAGCTGTTGAATTAAAAGTTTTGGCATGGATAGATTAAGATACCTTTGAAAATTTATTTTTACTTTATTATTAGGGAAAATTTGAGATGCATATAGCAAATAGAATATCTCGTTTGGGAACGGAAACTGCTTTTGAAGTATTGGTTCGTGCTCGTGCATTGGAAGCACAAGGACGAAGTATCGTTCATTTGGAAATTGGGGAGCCTGATTTCGATACACCGCATAATATAATTGAAGCTGCGAAAACAGCGTTAGATAACGGTTTTACTCATTACGGACCATCGAACGGATTGATTCAAGCTCGTGAAGCCATTGCTACATATATAAATCGCACGCGAGGAATGAATATATATAACGCAAATGAAATTGTAATTACTCCTGGTGCAAAGCCGATCATGTTCTACGGAATGATGGCGGTGGTGGACGAAGGAGACGAAGTGATTTACCCAAATCCCGGTTTCCCGATTTACGAGTCCATGATTAACTTTTTGGGTGCAACCCCTGTACCGCTTCCACTGAAAGAAGAAAAGCAATTTAGATTCGATATTGCTGATTTGGAAGCACGGATTACTCCCAAAACAAGAATGATGATTATCAATTCCCCGCAGAATCCGACAGGGGGTATTCTTACCCATGATGATTTACGGGCTATTGCCGATTTGGCGATTAAGCATGATATTATCGTATTGGCTGATGAAATCTATTCGCAAATTACATACGATGATTTCAAGCACGAAACAATTTTACAGTTCGAGGGAATGAAAGAACGTACTATTCTCTTGGACGGCTTCTCGAAAACATTTGCAATGACAGGTTGGAGAATGGGCTACGGGGCGATGCCTGAGGAAATTGCAAAAGTGGTGTCAAAATTGCAAACAAACTGTACAAGCTGCACATCAAGTTTCTCGCAAATAGCGGGAATTGAAGCGTTAAGTACTAACACTGATGCAATGGCTCATGAATTTGTTGAGAAATTCAAACTTCGCAGGGATGTAATCGTAGCAAGATTGAACGATATGCCGGGTGTTCGCTGTCATAGTCCGAAGGGGGCATTCTATGTTTTCCCGAATATCGAAGGAACAGGAATGACTTCACAGCAGTTTGCTGATTTCTCACTTTATGATGCAGGTGTTGCGTGTTTGAGTGGAACTGCATTCGGTTCTGTTGGCGAGGGATTTGTGCGGTTCAGCTATGCAAACTCAGTAGAGAACATCGAAGAAGGAATGAAACGAATTAAAGATGCTTTGGAGCAGCGGACAAAGAAG
>CALMMI010000374.1 GCA_937868245.1 uncultured Ignavibacteria bacterium
AGGTCTTCGCCAAAAGGTCGGGAATTTCCCCGGCGTTACGGTTGAAGCAGGTATAGGTACTGTTACATCACACGACAAACACTTCCAATTAATCGACTTACCGGGAACTTACAGTTTATCCCCAAAATCTCGCGACGAGGAACTCACTCTGGCTGTTCTGGAAGGTCGCGAACCAACTCTCCCCAAACCTGACGCAGTTGTCTTTATTATCGACGGAACAAACGTAGAAAAAGGACTTTTCCTATTCTCGCATTTTGCCGAATTAGGATTGCCAACTATTGTTGTTGTAACAATGATTGATGCAATCAAAGCGCAAGGCGGGGCACTGGATGATATTACACTTGAGCGTGAGCTTGGCGTTCCCGTTCTTTGCGTGGTAGGACATAAAGGAATCGGGATTGAAGAACTTACCGACCAATTTACACGGCTTTCGGAATTCTCCATTCCAAAGAAATGGGAGGATTCATCCATAGAACATCAAGAACGATATGCTTCAGCACGTGAACTTGCACATCTGGTAATTAATATCAGTTATAACGACAAACGCTCCGAACTTCTGGATAAGATATTCCTCCATCCGATTATCGGTCCTGCGGTGTTTTTAATTGTTATGGCATTGTTCTTTCAATCCATCTTTACATGGGCAAAACCGTTGATGGATGGAATCGACGGAGGTTTCGGCTGGTTGCAGGATGTTGTAAGCAGCAGTTTACCAGAAGGATTGTTCAGAAGTTTTGTTACTAAAGGTTTGATTGCAGGAGTAGGCTCGGTATTGATATTCCTGCCGCAAATCCTTTTGTTGAATTTATCCTGGAAGATTGCGGCTACTTATCAAGAGCTGCTTTTTTGGTTGACAGGGTGATGGGAGTGTTTGGTTTGCAGGGGAGGTCGTTCATACCGTTGTTGGGTTCGTTTGCGTGTGCTATTCCGGGCATAATGTCGGCAAGGATAATCCCGTCGGAAAAAGACCGTATGGCAACCATGCTTGTTGCGCCGCTCATGACATGCTCTGCACGGCTTCCCGTTTACGCATTGCTTATCAGTGCATTTGTTCCAGCAACGCTTATTGGTGGTTTCTTTTCATTGCAGGGGATGGTACTTGGCGGGTTGTATGTACTGGCAGCTGTATCGGGATTATTAATTGCCGGGGTATTCAAACGGACAATGTTTCGCGGGTCGAAATTACCGTTTTTGATTGAGTTCCCCCCCTATAGAATGCCTTCGCTAAAAAGTTTGTTTGTAACGGTGTGGAACCGCTCCAAAGAATTTCTCCGTACTGCAGGAGGAATTATCCTTGTTCTATCAATAGTATTATGGGCAATGACGGAATTCCCGCGGACGAATATTCCAACCGGAACAGCTTCTATCGAGGCATCGCGTATGCAACTTGAAGGCTCGTTTGCCGGACAGTTAGGCAAGGGCATTCAGCCTATATTTGCCCCGCTTGGGTTTGATTGGAAACTCACTATCGGCGTAATCGGCAGTTTTGCTGCTCGCGAGGTGTTTATCTCCGTAATGGGACAGCTTTACAGTGCGGATGTAAGTGCGTCGGACACTCCGCTCAGGGAAATTCTTTCTAAAGCGATAGGATTGCCAACCGCACTTGCGGTGCTTGCGTTTTATGTATATGCCTTGCAATGTATCTCAAC
>CALMMI010000375.1 GCA_937868245.1 uncultured Ignavibacteria bacterium
CACTTCTTGGTGGCGGTTTTGGACGTCGGTTAAATTCGGATTACGCATCTATAGCAACACGTATTTCCAAGACTTTTAAAGTACCCGTATTGTTTATGTTTTCGCGGCAAGACGATATGCGTAATGATGCTTACAGGCCAGCAAGTTATCATGTTTGTAAAGGTGGTTTGGATGCTAACGGTAAAGTGACAGGTTGGGTGCACAGGACTGTGAAAGGCGGGCAAAACAATCCACCATATTCAATTCCTTCTCCCGACTCTGGTTCAAGTTCACAATCTATAAATTTCCCTGTTAATACCGGAGCATGGCGTTCAGTTGGCAATACTTCATCTGTTTTTGTAAATGAATGTTTCATCGATGAACTCGCTGTTGCTGCAGGAAAAGACCCGTTTGAGTTTCGCAGGGATTTACTTCCTCAGGGACAGCTGCGATCAGTCCTTGAAAAAGCTGCCGAACTTGCGGAATGGTCAAAACCACTACCGAAAGGTTGGGGGCGTGGTATAGCTTGCGTTCATACGGATTATTCACCAATGGCACATGTAGTTGAAGTTTCAGTTTCGGACGCAGGTATTCTGAAAGTGGAACGTATAGTTGCAGTGGTAGATTGCGGTATTGCGATTAATCCGATGGGGGTGGAGGCGCAAATTCAAGGTGCTGCAGTTGATGCCCTTTCAACAGCATTGAAATCAGAGATTACAATTGAAAACGGTGGTGTAAAACAAAGCACTTTCCGTGATTTTGAATGGCTAAGAATGAACGAAATGCCGAAAATCGAGGTGCATATTATGCCAAGCACAGGCTCACCGAACGGTATGGGCGAAGCAGGATTCCCTTCTGTATCACCTGCTTTATGTAATGCAATTTTTAATGCAACCGGAAAAAGAGTTAGAACCTTGCCGATTCAGAAAACTTCTCTTGCCGCGGTGGAAACACCTGAAATCTCAAATCATGGTGAGATGAGTGTTTTCCCGAGTCCTTTTACAACTTCATTTAAAGTTGATGGGAAATTTAATACTCCTGTTTCTGGAGAGATTTCCCTTTCCATTCAGAATTTACTCGGCTCTACCCTTCTTGAAACGAGAGTAGATTTGGGTAGTGATGGTAGGTTTTTACAGGAGATTAACTTCACTCCTGCTTCTGCGGGTGTGTATTTTCTTACTGTTAGGAGTGGAAGTGCTGTTATTATGCGGAAGATTGTGAAGGAGTGACGGAGGTACTATTACTATGCGTTTTTACATTATAACATATTCTAAATATTAATATTATCAGAAATGGGTAAGAACAAGATTTTTCAACAATGACCGAAATCCAAAAAATACTATCAGCATACGATGCAATCGACTTCAGTTTCAAACGGGGTGCCCTTGCAACAGTTGTAAAACTCTTCGGCTCATCCTACCGCCGTCCGGGTGCTCGTATGATTATGACCACCGACGGACGATGGACAGGTGCAATAAGCGGTGGCTGTCTGGAAGGGGATGCTCTTCGTCGTGCCCGCGAAGTTATTGAAAGCGGGAAACCTGCTGTTGTACGGTACGATACAATGGATGACGATGCAAATGAACTTGGTGTGGGTTTGGGTTGTAACGGAATCATCGATGTGCTTATCGAACCGCTTTCGGGTTCAAATGACTCTTGTATAGAAACATTACGTTCATCTGTTCAGCCGGACGAAGCAACATTATTGGCTCTTGTGTTTCGGTCGGATAATCCTGATATACCGGTTGGTACGCGTTGGCTTTATGATGGTTCTGAGTGTAATGGCACTGTAGCGTGTTTCGCTGATTTGCAACTTGATTGTATGACTGCTTTCGAATCCAAAAAATCAACGACCCAGCAGTATTCTACTGCATTAGGTGAGATTGAAGTATTTATTGAAGTAATCAAACCCCAAACACGACTTGTAATTTTCGGCAGCGGATATGATGCATCTCCAGTTGCCGCCATTGCCAAGTCATTAGGGTGGAATGTGAACGTTACCGATGATTGTGCCGCCAAAACGTTTCCTTTTAAGTTCCCTACCGCAGATCTTGTATGCCACCTTCAAACCGAAGCAATTTTGAATAACCTTACGCTCAATGAAAATACTGTTTGTATTGTGATGTCGCATAATTATCATTATGATTTGTCGGTAGTAAAGCAACTCCTGCAAACAAATGTGCATACAATCGGAATCCTTGGACCAAAAAAACGATGGCAAAAAATGTTTGATGAGCTTTCCAACGAAGGAATAGAGATTTCCAAACAAGATATGGAGAAAATATACGCTCCTGTCGGATTGGATATAGGCGCAGAAACACCGGAAGAAATTGCCCTTTCGATTATTGCCGAAATTCAATCCATTCTCACCAAAACGAACGGGGTTTCTCTCCGTTCGAAAATCGGAACAATTCATGAACATGATGATATATTCGTAGAAAATGTATGATTTCACCTTCCTTGAATCTAGCGATTCTTATCCTTGCGGCCGGCGAATCGAAGCGTTTGGGAAGTGCAAAACAGCTACTCGATTGGAATGGTGAAACGCTTCTCCAAAAGTCTATTTCAACAGCACAACAACTTTCATCACATTGTAGCACTGAAATTTACGTTGTTCTCGGTGCGCGATATGATGAACTTTTGCAGCACATTACGAATAACAATATTGCAATTTGCAAAAATGAACGATGGTTCACCGGAATCGGTTCGTCCATTCATTGTGGGATAGAAGTGATAATTGCTAATGGCGGAGCTGATTCAGTGCTGATTATGCTGTGCGATCAACCGTTTATCACTAGTGAACATTTACAAAAACTTATTGAGTTATATTCATCATTGGGTAAAGGAATTGTTTCTACTAATTATTCAGGAATTAATGGTGTACCTGCCATATTAGGGAGAAAATATTTTGACGATTTGTTTGCCCTTCGAGGTGAGCAAGGTGCGAAACGATTGATTCAGAAATATGCTTCAGATGTTGAATCAATTACCTTTGAAGACGCTACCATAGATATTGATACGATGGAAGACTATAATAATGCAATTCATAAAAGAGAAAATCACAAAAATTTATTTATTAATCACACATGAAAATTTTTACTTTTTTTATAGTCATGATTCTATTCGGATGTATTTCGAAAGAAAAATGTCCTGAGGGTATAAACTTACTTCCCATGTACGGCATGGAGCCGAAATGCAAAGGGCAATTAAGTGCCGATGCTGATTTTCTTTCACTATGCGATTCACTTTATAAAGACCGAAAAATTGCAGCTCAATACTATGTAGGCAAAGGGTGGGAATATTTTTATAAAAAAGATTACGAAACATCAATGAAACGTTTTAATCAAGCGTGGTTATTGGACAGCTTTAATTATGAAACTTACTGGGGTTTTGGAAATATTCTTGGCATGAACTCAAAATTCAAAGAATCACTGCCATTACTTGAAAAATCGATACTTTTAAATCCTGAAAATCCAAAAATATATCAAAGCATTGCCATCAGTTATGCACAGTTGTTTTATGAGACTAAAGATGGAGAATTACTCCATAAAAGTATTGATAATCTAAACTCTTCCTTACAACTTGATTCAACGAGTGTATCCACCCTTGCGCAACTAACCGCGGCGTATTCCTACTTTATGCAGAAAGATAGTGCAAGGAAATACTTGTCACTAACCGACAAAATTGACCCGAATGCTGTAAATCCTGAAGTTAGAAAAATATTGACAGAGGATTAAATAGTTCCTCAAATTTTCACTTATTAGAATAAAGAGTTTCATGATATTTGAAATTTTGCTTCTTTATCCTTTCTTTTATAAATATGACAACCAAAGAAATATTATCGTGGCTATTTGAAGGTGATGTATCAATCCAATATCAAACTCATAGGGATTTATTGGATACCGATAAACCTTCGCTCAGGAAAAGAATTGAACATGAAGGATGGGGTGTAAAGTTTCTTTCGTACAGACAGCCCAATAAACATTGGGGTAGAGGTTTCTACCAACCCAAATGGATTTCGACACATTACACACTGTTGGATTTAAAGAATCTTGCAATTTCACCGGATAATACAGTAATAAAAGAAACAGTAGATATTATTTTAGAAAAAGAAAAAGGACCTGACGGTGGAATATATCCTGTAGGTACAGATCAGGTAACTGATGTTTGTATTAATGGGATGGTTTTGAATTTTTCTTCTTATTTTAAAGTTAATGAAGAATACTTGAAATCAATTGTTGATTTTTTACTCAAGGAACAAATGCCGGATGGAGGGTTTAATTGTCGTTCTAATCGTAGTGGTGCTGTTCACAGTTCATTACATACTACCCTTTCCGTGATAGAAGGAATACAGGAATATCGCAATAATGGATATTCATACCGCTTGGATGAACTAAAAAAGGCGCAAGCTGAGTCTGATGAATTTATCCTTATGCACAAACTCTTTCGGTCAGACAAAACAGGTGAGATTATCAACCCAAACTTTTTGAAATTGTATTATCCTCCCCGTTGGTATTATGATATACTTAAAGCAATGGATTACTTTCAATCAGCCAAAGTGAATTACGATAATCGTATAGATGACGCTTTGGAAATAATCCTTACGAAAAGAACAAAAGAAGGACAGTGGAAACTGCCCTCTAAACATCCCGGGCAAACACACTTTGAAATGGAACAGGCAGGCAAGCCAAGCCGTTGGAATACATTGCGTGCGTTACGAGTTCTGAAGCATTTCAATAAAGATGTAAGTATATGATTTTATTATAATGAAGAATCTGCCTAGCTCTTTATTCTATCAGCACGCAGATAATGTGAACTCATTGTACTGCGATAGATCAATGACAAGCATAAATATATCATCAAATGAGCTATCCCTTTATAGTAAGTGAATATTCTCAATGTATATCCGTTTTGGAGAATACAGGTATTCTATCAACTCTTCCGGGATCGAAATCTAAGGGAATAATTGGAATAGACCAAAATGAATATCCTATACCTACCCATGAACAAGTTGAGAACTTATTAACTGCTAATAAGAAACTTGTTGACATAAAAAGGTCTCAAGGATTTAATCGTTTAGAGCTGATACCAATGGCTTTAGGATTGCCTCAACTGATGGAGATTATAGAAAAAGCTATTAATAGGCATCTTCAGGAAGGAAAAATTTACCTGACAAGGAATTCTGATTCCGATCCATTGCTTCCTGCCCGTGTGAACAAGGAAAAAGTAGTGTGGGTTTGGGATAAAGTAAATCAAGCAATTACTACAAATGAACTTGTCTATTTCCCTGAAGAATATACCACCAATCATAAAGGACAGACTAAATCGGAAGTTATTGACAACAGACAAATTTGTGCATTTCCCGGTTGGTCTGTGGGATTAGTGGAAAACCTCCCTTTTATCCCCAAACAAGGACAAGGGGAAACAGTAGGTGGTAGGATGCAATTGGAAATCAGCCATTCTCCTAATGAATATTTACAGATTATGCGGCAGAAAGAATATTCAGGAGAAACAGGAAAGACGCTCGAAGACTTTATTGTTAAATTCCTTATGCGTCTTGAATTGAAGAACGAAATCAGCAATAATATTTATGATGACAATGCTATGTGGTGCCTTGCCAACTACTACAAACTTCCATGGGCAGATGTGATACCTACTGTAAATTGGCTTGAGAATGTAGGGAGGCTTAGATTTGGTATGCACCGCAGTAATAATAAACTATGTACGAAAAGTGCAGGAGCTTCAACAACTGTCCGGTTACCCGGGCATTTCTGAGATTAAGAATTAACACATCATACATTTTAGTAATCTTTATACTTTTAGACAAGTTCAATAGTAAACATTAAAAAATGGAACCAAGAATAACAACATTACCCGAAAAGAAATTAGTCGGCAAACGGCTGACAATGACATTAGCCAATAACAAAACCCCTCAACTGTGGCAGTCGTTTATACCACGCAGGAAAGAAATCCTAAACAGTGTTTCAAAGGATTTATACGCATTGCGGTTGTATGACGACCCACTTGATGTTGGTGATTTCACAAAGGAGTTTGAAAAGTGGGCAGCTGTGGAAGTAGCAGATTTTGATACAATTCCCGATGGAATGGAAGCATATACGTTGCAAGGCGGGCTATACGCAGTTTTTGATTACAAAGGCTTAAATACTGATACAAGAATATTCCACTATATTTTTGGGACATGGCTGCCTAATTCTGATTATAGTTTAGACCACAGAGCGCATTTTGAAGTACTAGGTGAGAAATATAAGAATGGTGACCCCGAATCCGAAGAGGAGATTTGGGTGCCGATTAGGTTGTTGTGATTTATGCTGTTATATAAATGAATCCGAAGGATTCAAATGTTTATAGAATGATAAGATGATGTGTTACTCGACCCTGTCGGGGCCGCATGTTCTTGCAGGGTACAATT
>CALMMI010000376.1 GCA_937868245.1 uncultured Ignavibacteria bacterium
AAATTTTGTTATCGGTCAGCCCTTCAGCTAATCCGAGGGGCTGTACTTTTTCAAATTTAACATCAGTCGGAATATTTGCTGATTGCTTGTACCACGCAACCCAAAGTCTATTTTTGGGTTTGATAATTGCAGTTACGGAAGGAAACTGTGCGTACAGTTGCTCCAGATTTTCCACAAAAAGGATTGCAATATCGTAAAATTCTGCATTATTATCCTGAATCGAAACACCTAATGGTAATTCCCCTAATTCAACAATAAAGTTTTCAGGTGGATTTACCAGCATTAAAATTGATTCTTCTTTAATCCCAAGTTTTTTCCAAAGAGGCGTTTGCGGATATTCGAACATAATGAATTGATTGCATAAGAAATTTAATGAACAATGACAACCGTTTGTTGCGTATGTTTTTCGCCGGTTTGAATATGAAGAGCATACACACCGGTCGGCAATTGACCGGTTGGGATATGAGCCGTATTACCGTCAACTTGAAACTCTGTGATAACTTCACCTACCATTGAATACAGCGTAATATGGCTTGACCCGTTTCCATTTCCGGTTAGGTTAATTTCGTCTCTTGCGGGATTGGGAGTTACGGACCAACCTGATTGTAAAACAATTTGTTTTCCATCCTCAACAGAATTAAAGAGTAGGCTTGCCTTCAGTGTAGAGGCAAGGTCAGCTTCACTCATTGCTGCGCCGATGTAGAGGTCGAATGAACGTGTTTCATTTACAAGGAAATCACCGGAAAACTTCATTCCTGCTGCCATCCCTATATCTGTTTTTTTGTCAGTTTGCAACGATGTACCACTGTTTAGAAGTTCTATTTTTTTCTGATCTGAGAAATCACTTGGTAAAAACTCCGCAACACTTACCGCTGCCATCTGTGGTTGTGCAGTAGGATTGTTTGAACTGACAAGCCATCCTGAAACCGGATACTGTTTGAACTCTGTGCCGATTGTTATCCCACCATCTCGAGAGATGATTTCGGCGGCAGCATTATTGCTTAGTCCGGCAGGTATTGCTTCTGTAAAACTTCTTGCAGTATTATAACTTCCATACTCCCCGATATCCCAATCAAGATAATATCCTAAAGCTATATTCTTTAGTGTTTTGCCTGAAACATTGGTGATTGTAAATTTAATTTTGGCGGCAGGAAGTCCGGGAATTATTGTTACATCCCGTTGTATTTTTACACCTATTTTGTCCGCTTCACTAAGCGAACTGTCGTTTATAATACCTCTGTTTGGCTCAGGATATACAAAGTTTTTTTCTGAAGTGAAGTAACTTCCACTTACATTTGAAGTAACTAATTTTGAATTATCTTCAGTAAGAATTAATACATGGTCAGGATTTGGTGTGCCTGGAGAAGTTGAGAAAATTAGATTTCCACCTTTTTTGTAATCCAATCCTACTCCTGCCCAATCAACGCCATTTCTTGAATATCCAAACGAACCTGCGTCTCCCAATGAAAATCTGAGTGAATCATTCTCGAATGTAGCTATATCTGATACAGGGGTAATTGGAAGCAAAAAGTAATCATCATAATTACTTGATTTCATATCCACTCTTATAAATTTCAATTCGGTTGTTTCATTACTAACAACAAATTTAAAATGTGGAATATCAACTGCTGAATTTGCATTCACAACCTGAATAGTTCCAACAGAATCTATTAACGTGAAAAACGGAAATAAATCAGGGACACTTATTGTGAATGATACATTTGAGCTTGTGCCCAAGTAATTAAACCCGTTAATAATTGCAGTAACAGTATCTCCAACAGAAAATCTATTTACTTCTGCATTCCTGACATAATATTTAAAATCCAATGGTCGTATTGCAGGAGTTGAAAATGGCTCGCGGGTAACAGCCTTTAGCATATTTACTCTTCGGGCTGCTATTCCTGCCACCGATGGATTTACGGCGTCAATATTATCTCCGCTTAACCTTGTAACTTCTGCAGCTTGGCGCCCGGTTAACTCAGGACGGTAACTTCTAAGGATAGCAACCACTCCCGAAACAACAGGTGTAGCAGCAGAAGAACCACCGAAACTAAAATCATATTTGTTTGGAGATTTAGAAGTAGCAATAGAATTTACACCGGGAGCAGATAAAGCCACGTGAGAACCTACAGCTTCACCGCCAACTGCATCGTTTAGATCTGATTGCCCTACTCCTAAAACTCCATTATATGCTGCAGGATACCAAGGTGAAGTTCCTGTGTCATTTCCTGCTGCAGCAACGATAACAACATCTTTGCTGAGTACATATTGCACAATTGCTTCTTGAATTCTTGAATAGCCATTTTCTATACCCCAACTGCAATTTACGACCTTGAATCCTCGAACAGCTGCATAAATAAGTCCTTCGTTACCGTAAGTAACACCGGAGTGTCCGTCTCTTCCAGCTTTTATAGGGAAAATTTTACATTTGTAACCTACACCGGCAATACCGGTATCGTTGTTAGTGGAAGCTCCTGCAATTCCAGCTACGCAAGTTCCGTGAGTGTCTGATATATGAGTGTCACTTGGTAGGGTTCCGTCTTCCTGCCAACTGAGATTTACACCTTTATAATCATCTACATAGCCGTTATTGTCGTCGTCTTTTTGGTTGTTGTCGGTTTCACCGGAATTGATAGCAATTGCGTTTGTAAGGTCTTCATGTTCCTGGTCGATTCCGTTATCACATATTCCTATTACTACCGACGGATCGCCCTTGGTTATTTCCCATGCATCAAAAGCTTTGATTACTGTTAGTAAATCCTGTTGACCGATATATCGGTCGTTTGGTTTTACAAGGGTTTTATATACATATCGCGGCTCGGCAATTTCTATTTCGGGATTGTTTTTCATTAGCATTGTACAGAAACGTTCTGGCGGCATTGAGCCGTCGTATTCTACAACAAAGGTGCGTAAAACCGGTTCTTCGGTTCGGAGTATTTCTTCTAATTTTCTATTAGTTTGAGAGTTAGGCACGCTTTGGTTAAATCGTACGCTCTGTTCGGGTAGTAGCATTTGGTGAACAGGTCTTGCACCCGAGCCTGCAAGTACTTTGGCAGCATCTGCTATGGTATATCCCGATTTAATCCGCACCATAGCCATGTTCGGAACCATATCGGGTTTGGTGGATTTGCTCGTCTTGGGTGTTTGGGCTGTTCCTGTTGTAAAACTCAAGAAAAGCACGGCAGCAAAAAAAAGTATAGTTTTCATGATGAATCGGATAAAAGTAAATATAAACTTTAATGGCGGGCGGCACCGCCATCTACATTAAGTGTTTGTCCTGTGATAATTCCGGATGCAGGTAAAGCCAGGAAAGCCACTACATTGGCTATGTCTTCCGGTTCATCTGCACGATGAACTGCTTGCATCGGCAGAATGTGTTGGAGTATCGTACTTGATTGATGTGAGTTTGCTGGACGCTGAGTGGCAGTTAGACCAACTGTGATTGCATTAATGGTAATTCCATATCGTCCGATTTCGGATGATAGCGAACGGGTAAAACCGATAACAGCCATTTTTGCTGCAGCATAATGAGCCAGATATGGCGTTCCGAGCCAAACGGTATTTGATGACATTGTAATGATGCGACCGAACCCTGCTTCTTTCATTATCGGCAAAACAGCCTGTACAACCAGAAATAGACTGTTGAGATTTACATCCAACATTTCTTTCCATTGTTGATAGGTGATAAGTTCAAACGGTTCTTCGTCGTACATTCCTACATTATGAACAAGAATGTCAATCCGTCCGAATTTTTCCATTGCAGTTTGAACAAGTTTCTGAACGTCTTCGGGTTTTGTACAATCAATGGTCAGTGAATACGCCTCGCCTCCTGCTTCCTGAACTGCACGGACAGTATCACTTGCATCGGCAATATCGGCGATGATAATTTTTGCACCTTCTTCGGCAAGGCGTTCACAAAAAGCGCGTCCATTTCCGACGGCTGCACCGGTTACAATGGCTACTCTGTCCTGCAAACCCCGCTCAAACTCATGAATTTTCATAGAAATACTACGTAGATGACCTTTTAATGAAGCGAATTGGCTACGAAATTACTAACTCTCGGGCAAAGAAACAGCATCAGACATGACTTTCGAAGCTAAATGTCATGTTGCTACGGAGTCAATATGGGATATTCTGCAATTACCGGGACTCGATAGAGAATCTACGAGTACTACTGTGGAGGATTGACG
>CALMMI010000377.1 GCA_937868245.1 uncultured Ignavibacteria bacterium
GAACGATATACAAAATACCCGTCAATCTTAACAGTATCCTTTGCTTCAAATTCCCAATTCAAAATGACATGGATACCCGAACTGTCCTTTGTTATGCTTCTAACAAGTTTGGATGGTTTCGGTGGTACTGGTCCATCTTTCATGTTCATTCTTAGTGTAGGATCACCCATAAGAGCATTATGTACCCAACGTGTCCCGTAGGGTTGGATAATCACACCATTTGGATATTGCTTGTTATATAATGCCCTGTACATATAGCCGTCGATGCCGCCAATATTATTCTGAGAAAGAACTGTTGAATATCCTATTGTTTCACCCATACCCATGGTATGATAATACCAATGAGGTCTGCCAGCCCATGAACAGGTTAGAGCAGAACCATTTGACGCCAATACTGCGCGCATAATGTTATTTTGTGAATCCCAGTCACCAAAATAACTTCCGAAAAGCATATTGAATACTGAATACACGGGCTTCTTCACAAAATCATCTGTTACTCCTACTCCACCACAACTGTTATAATATCCCCCGCCGCATCCATACGCCCATAAAACATTCGAGTCAGCAACCCCTGTGAAGAAATCACCGGCTTTTACATTGGTATCTCCGAGCAGTGCCGAAAAATTTCTCCATCCTGAATTGGAGAACATATCACCGCCATACGAACCGAAGTTATCGGCAACCCAGCCCTTTGTTTTCACATTCATCATACCCGTGCGGTATGCATGGTTTTTATCAAGATACCTTTTTAGAAGGTCGAGTTCACACGCAAACTGGGATTTATGTATTGTAGTATCTCTAAAACTTGGCATATCATAAAAATCCACTCTTCCTACTTGTAATTCGATATTTATCGGAACAAGACTTTCGTCAAATCCTGTTTGGTCGAATTTTCCATCGCCAGGTACATTCTTATTTTGCTCACGCCCGACACCTACAATTGCACTGTCTTTCGATTTATCCGTCCACGAACCATCTATATCACCATAGTAACAATCGGCAGGCCATGCACCTAAATGATCGGGGTGACCATCCGGATTCAACTTACCTGAATATGGAACTGCGATACGACCGAGTATGAAAACCGATTTAAGATTCTTTTTATCGGAATTATATTCCTGCATAATCACATTCTTTACATTTTTAACTGCCTGACCGTTAAAAGCTTCGGTTCGTGAAACACTTCTGCGGACAACCACCCATGCTTCCGATTGTAAATCTCTCTCCAAACGGTTAATTTCATTATTTAACGGTGTAACAATCGAGCTGTCAATCAGCAAGAGTACTTTACCACGGGAAGCAGGCGGAGGGACTTCAATTCCGGAAACAGCATAGCCCGTACCCAGATAGATAATGGTATCATTCTGAACTGCTTTTTTATAAACTTGATATTCATATTGCTTACCAACCACAATGGACGAATCAACATACTTGGTTGCAGTTGAGTCGAGATCGGCAACCGGGTTTCCCCACACTGTTGCACCGAACAAACGGCGGAAAATCGAATACTGTTTTGCATAGTTATCTTTTGCCCACGCCACTGTAATGCGCGGACTAGGAGTTTTTTGGGCGGATACATTCAGCATTACAGCAAAGTCTTTTGGTTGCTGGGCTTGAAGTGACTGCAAAAGACATAAAGTCAAGAATAAAACAAGTGTACCAAATTTTTTCATGGAGAACCCCTTGAAAGAATTAAAAATTAGAATTAATATTGTTTGAATGTTACTGTATCTTCCTCTTCCACAAGAAATACACAGGAATTCCGGTAAGAATTATCGCCACTCCCCAAAGTGTTGTATCGCTTTTCAATAGAAGTAAATCCAAAATAATAGCTGCTGCAATTATCATATAAAGAGCAGGCAGAACAGGATAACCAAATGCTTTGTACGGACGTTCGGCATCAGGCTGTTTTCGACGCAGGATAAATATACCGCCAATGGTAAGAATATAGAAAATGAGGACGGCAGTAACCACATAATCCAATAAATCCCCATACTTACCCGACAGGCACAGCGCGCAAGCCCAAATCCCTTGTACCACCAAAGCAACAGCTGGAACGCCGTTTTTATTCAACTCGCCAGCCCGTTTGAAAAACAGTCCGTCCTTTGCCATAGCATAATACACCCGTGCACCGGATAGGATAAGCCCGTTATTACAGCCAAACGTGGATACCATAATGAGTGCAGCCATTATTATTGCACCACCGCCACTGAAAATCATTTCTGCTGCAGCAGTACCAACCCTGTCCGTTGCTGCAAACTGAATCCCCCTGCCAAGAGTATCTGCAGCCCCTGCATCACCTACCACAGGAAGTACTAAAAGATATGCAACATTTGCAAGGATGTAGAGAAGGGTTACAATCCCGGTCCCAAGTGCCAAACTTAACGGAATAGTCCGTTTTGGGTTAACAACTTCTCCCGCTGTAAATGTGATATTGTTCCAAGCGTCACTGGAAAATAATGAGCCTACCATAGCAGTGCCGATAGCAGCAATAATCGCCAGGTTATATGATGTTCCCGTTGGAATAAAACTATCCCATTTTGCCAGACTATCCCACTTACTTAAATCTACATTCCAGAAATGGTCGAAATTTGCCCCCACTGCCGTGGCATTTTTGCCGATAATTATTCCAAGAATAATCAAGCCGATAAGAGCAATGATTTTTGTGGATGTAAACAGATTCTGTACTATTTTGCCTGCTCGAACTCCCCTTATGTTCAACCAAGTAAGAAACGCAATACTGACTATAGAAAGTATTTGTGCAGCGGAAACGGGAATACTACCCAAATGAAATACTATATTTTTCTCACTAAAAACATCCCAGAGTACACCAGTATATTTTGCAAATGCTACGCCTACGGCTGCAATAGTTCCCGTTTGAATTACTGTAAACAGAGTCCAGCCATAAAGAAAACCAACGAAGGGATTATACGCTTCACGAAGATACACATATTGCCCTCCAGCTTTGGGCATCATTCCAGCAAGTTCGCCATAGCTTAGGGCAGCAATAAGAGTTACCAAGCCTGTTATAGCCCATACGAGCAGCAGCATACCTCCGCCGCCTACACTTCGTGCTATATCAGCACTTACAATAAATATACCGCTGCCTATCATCGAGCCGACCACAATCATCGTGGCATCAAGCAGTTTTAAGTCGCGTTTGAATTGGGGAGAGGACATTTTCTATTCGGGTAATTAAAAACAAATACTATACTTCTTTTTTACTCAAAACTAAATTTATAAAA
>CALMMI010000378.1 GCA_937868245.1 uncultured Ignavibacteria bacterium
TAATTCACTAACACTATCTATTTAGGAAATACTATGGAACCCGAACCTGCAAAAGAGACCTGGGATGAGCTTAAGGCTAAGTTAAAGCAGAAATTATCAATCCTAACCGATAACGAATTGAAATTTGAAGATGACAAAAAGGTAACGAAGACTGAGGAGAAACCACCCTATCTTGCAAACACAAAGGAAGAATTACAGAGGATTATCAAGGGGATGTAGAGATTCCATCAAACCTAAGTTTCCGTCAACGTAAGAAAGTTCCGCAAAAAATGATTTTAGCAAGATTTACACCGGGAAGATATATGCTACAAATCATTAGTTCTGCACACTAAGCAATCAAGTATTCCAAAACTAACCTAAAATAAACGACATCCTGTTTATTTCTTGAAAAAGATGTCGTTTATTAATTCCATATATCCTTAAATTTTCAATAAACTTAGGAGTATTCTTACATGACAGCAATTTCAGATAATATCACATAAGATCTCATCTGTTAATCAATTCGGCAACCGTAGCCAATAACTTTTCGGAAGTATATGGTTTATGCAAAAACACAACCGAATCTTGAGCCATAATATCACCACTCTGCTTTAAACCGCTTACAGCAATAAACTTTGCTTTTGGATTCATTTTTTGAATTGCACGTATAGTTGCTGTGCCGGACATAAACGGCATCATCATATCTGTTATAACAAGGGCTATCTCGGAACGCTGCATTGCATATGCGGCTATAGCTTCCGTACCGTCTGATGCAGTAATAACCGAATACCCGCTTTCTTCCAAAATTATTTTTGTTATATCTCTTATGCTATCCTCGTCATCAACAATAAGGATTAGTTCCCCATTATTTGTCAGTAGTTCTGTTTTTTCTATCTGATTATCCTTTTCTATGCCTTCTTGAGCCGGTATATGTATTTTGAACGTTGTACCTTTGCCTATTTCACTATATACATTGATAAATCCGTTGTGGCTCTTAACTATGGTAGCAACTGTAGAAAGTCCCAGTCCTGTTCCCTTACCTATTTCTTTTGTTGTAAAAAACGGTTCATAAATTCGTTCCATTACTTCGGGTGGAATTCCCGTTCCTTTGTCCGAAACGGTTATTACAACATGTTCTCCAACTTTTGAACCCAAATTCAATTTAATATAATGCTCATCTATTACAATAGTTTCTGCATCGATTTCGATGAGACCTCCATTAGGCATTGCATCCCTTGCATTCACGCACAGATTCATAAGAACCTGGTGTAGTTGCGTGGCATCAGCCGATATTGCCGGTAAGTTATTAGGGACATTTACTCTGAGAGAAATCGATTTTGGAAATGTTTGATTTACAATTTTCGCAATCTCGTCTATAATATGACGGATTTGAATAATTGTAAGCTCACCCTCAACTCCTCGGGCGAAAGACAAAACCTGCTTTATCAACTCCGCACCCCTATTAGCAGACGATTCAAGAACTTGAAGCATCTTTTGACTCAGCGGATCTGTAGCTTTTTTACCGATAGTGGAAATCGAAAGTAAAATCGGTGAAAGGATATTATTAAGGTCATGTGCAATACCTCCGGCAAGTGTACCGATGCTTTCCATTCGTTGCATTCGCAGGAACTGATTTTCAAGCTGCTTTTTCTCGGTAATATCCCGTGAAACAACCACTACTTGTGAAATTTCACCTTTACCGTTACGGATAACACTACCGTGGGCTTCCATAAACCGTATAGTACCATCCTGAAGCAACAGACGGTATTCTGACTTGTAGCCTGCACCTGTTCTGGTAGTTTCCTGAAACACTTGCCTGTCTTTCTCACGATCTTCGGGATGAATTGATTCAAAGGAATCAGAGCCGATTTGCGGTAGTTCTCCAAAAACAGCTTTATACGAGGGGCTTACATATAATCTCATGCCATTCAAATCCAAAACAGCAATCATATCGGCTACGTTTTCAGAAATCAACCTAAATTGTTCTTCAGATTTCCTGAGATTCTCCTCAGCTATTTTTTGGTCTGTTATATCCTGGGCAATTCCATACATCCCAATTGGTTTACCATCTTCAAACTTATATTTACTTTCTGAATATATGTGCTTTACTGAGCCGTCTCTAAGAACAATCCGATGAAACAAGATAGAATCTGATAACTTTCTCTGAGATTCCTCTACTTCCCTCATTACATATTCCAAATCATCAGGATGAATAAATGAAAGCCATACTTCAAAATTCTGTACATTATCCTCGTAAGAAAGTCCGTATATAGAACAGGTTTCTTCCGACCACAAAGATATTCCGGTTGCAAAATCTATCTCCCAATTACCCAAGTGCGCAATTCTCTGTGCTTCTCTCATCCTCAATTCATTCTGCTCAAGTTTCTTAATCCCTTCTCGCACCTTCCTCTCGTTTTCTCTTTTATAAAGTGCACCTTCTATCGCTAACGGCAAACGCTGTAAATTGGTTTTTAACAAATAGTCGTCAATCCCATTTTTTATCATTTCAACTGCATATTCTTCAGAAACGCTACCGGTAACAAGGATAAAGGGAATTTCTAGTTTCAATCCCTTGTAAATTTCAAGAGCAGTATAAGAATCAAATTGCGGCAAAGCATGATCGCACAGTATAACATCAGGGTTTAACTCTGCAATAGCCTGAATGTAGCTTTCTTTAGTATCAACAATTGTATAGGTAAATGTAAATGTCCCTTTTTGCAATTGTCTGCGTACCAAATCGGAATCTCCGGGTGAATCTTCCACATGGAGAATTTTGTATTCTTTCATATTAAATTACCTTCATTTTTTTTGTTTGAGTATTATCAATCAAAATTTACAAATACAACTTTATAAATTTAGAAATCGAAAGAAAACCATATACACTATAAAAGAGGGTTTCAACTCTCATTTTTTGTTCTCGAAAGTAGTCAAATCAATTTTTAAACCGGTTAGGGTAAATAATAAAGTTCTGCCTTATTCTAAACATAAAATCCTTAATTAGAGATAACGGACCTAAGTCTTTCCATTGTTTAAAAGTTAAGAAATTTTATCTGCACAGTTTGCCAGCTTTTGATTTGAGTATGTAAATTCCGATGATAATATTCTTTTTTTTTTTCAATTCCTTTTTAATTTAATTACTATAAAGTTACGAATCGATTTTGAAGAAATTTTGAATTGTCATAAAACTACTGAAAAATTATGTCGATTGTCTTCGAACGAATAGATGATATTCCATTGGTTAATGTCAGCAATTTTCTTGATGATGGCAAGCCCCTAGCCATTACCTTGTTTTGATTGATTTAACTTTGAGAAACGATTATACAGCCTATCAACTACCAAAGCTGTTTGGCATCCTGTATTAGAGATGCTAATACAGTTATTACTGAGCTTAATTTTCACCTCTCCATTTTGAACATTATGCCGTATTGCATTTAGAGACAAATTGCTCATTAATACTTCGAACAATACCGGATTTGACATTACAAAAATGTTCTCGGTAAATTCGGTAGTAAATGCTATTTCTTTTGATTTACCTTGCTCTATAAAGAAATCAAGATGTTTTTCTATACATTCATTTACATTAATAATATGCTTTTCGCTGTAAATCTTGTTATCGATTTTAGAAAGTAACAACAAGTTCTTATTTAAGCGGTTCAGTCGTGCAAGAACATTATTCAAAGAAATTAGAATTTCTGATTGTTCTTCTGTAATATCTGCTCTCTGGATAAGCATATCAATTTTTGCCTGAAAGATTGCAAGGGGAGTTTGAAGTTCATGTGCTGCATTTTCGATAAATTCAGATTGATTGTGGTAAATTGAGGTGTTTTTGTTTATCAACTTTTCGATACTCTGATTTAACCTGTTAAACTCTTCGATATCTGTATCCGGAAAAGGAGGTTGGTAGCTTTTATCAATTTCAAAATTCTCTATTTTTAAAAGAGTTTCGTAGAAAGGCATCATCAACTTATTAGAGAGACGTCTTGTAATTATGTACAGACCAATTAGAAACGAACATAATATCGCAAAAAACAGAAAGAAGATGTTTTTTATCAAAATCTGGGATTCAACCAAACTTCTTCGGATGGAATATGTATATACTTTGTTGTCGATAACAACAGGGCTCATTAAACAGAGAAATTCGTTATTTGCATTCCCTAATGAGTCGTAGATTACGGCATTAAATATTGAATCATTACGTAATGTTGGTATATTCGGAAGAATCTTTCTATATCTGCTTACCTTGTTCCATTCTGCTATATCCTTCTCCGTCATTGAGGGGGCATTGTATCTTTCAAATTCCATTTTAAATTTTAAAAGTACTGTCTTTGAGTCTTCAACTGATATCTGCTTCGAAAGAAAATAGAAAAGAGGTGCAGCTACCAATACAGTACACACAGAG
>CALMMI010000379.1 GCA_937868245.1 uncultured Ignavibacteria bacterium
ACCTTCGAAGTTGAATGTACCGTCGTTAGACCACCCGTGTTCATCATCGCCTATAAGTGCGCGCTCAGGATCGGTAGAAAGTGTTGTTTTGCCTGTACCGGAGAGTCCGAAGAAAAGTGCTGTATCACCTGCAGTACCGATATTTGCAGAGCAGTGCATACTCATTACTTTTTGGAGCGGAAGCAAATAGTTCAACACAGTAAAGATTGACTTTTTAATTTCACCGGCATATTGCGTACCGCCAATAATTACAAGTTTTTGTGAGAAATCAAGTATGATAAAGGTTTCGGAACGAGTACCGTCGGTTGCAGGGTTTGCTTTGAAATCCGGTGCGTGGAGGATGGTAAATCCCGGAACAAAATTGTCAAGTTGCTCATCGGTTGCCTGGATGAACATGTTCTTTGCAAAAAGATTGTGCCAAGCATGTTGAGAGATAACGCGAACGGGAAGTGAATATTTATCGTCTGCACCTGCTACACAGTCTAGTACATAAAGGTCTTGGTTTTGTAGATATGCAGTAATTCTCGATTTGAGATTATTAAATTTATCCTGAGGAAACGGCTTGTTGACTTTGCCCCACCAAACATTCTCTTTGCTCGACGGCTCTTCCACTACGAATTTATCCTGTGCGCTTCGTCCAGTATGCGGCGAGGTAATTGCCACAAGTGCACCATGTTCGGAAAGTTGGGCTTCGCCATACGTGATGGCGTGCTCATAGAGATCGGGTGTAGATAAATTATAGTAGATTTCACCAAGATTCGTAAGCCCAAGCTCTTCCAATGAGAGCGATATTTCTTCGATAGTTTTCATTGAATATACCAATAATGAAACAAAATGTGTGTCCAAAAATCAAAAAATACATTTTTCTACTACAAAAATCGTGATTTTTTGGAACTTATCATTCGTAATTTTGCGTTAGACCATGTATTTTCACTAAAAAGTACAGGGATTTTTGTAATTGTCCGGCGCATTCCAACACTTTTCTTATTAGAATCCATGGCTCTGAACCTTGAAATTGTGAAGGTAATTTACTTCGACATCGACAATACGCTTGTCAATCACAGTGCATCAGAAGATAAGGCACTTACCTTGTTTTTCAACACGCATTCCAAAAAATTCCTTGATGCAACATTCGAGCTGTTTACAACCCATTACAAAAGTATCAATCAAGAACTTTGGAGAAAACTTGCACTGAAAGAAGTTACAGTGGAAGAAGTCCGCTCCAACCGCTTTTTAGCACTTCTGGAGAAGTTCTCTGCAAAAGACAATATGAACTTTGAACATGAAGCAAGAACAATGGGAATACAATATTTGGAAATGTATGATACTTTCTGGGAGTTATTCGAAGGGGTTGCCGAAGTAATCGAAGCTACATCTAAAAATCTACCTCTCGGTTTGCTCTCTAACGGTTTTCGCAAACAAGTATTGGGTAAAATCAAACAATTTGAGTGGGAGAATACCTTTCGCCACATAATCATCTCTGAAGATGTTGGGATAATGAAACCGCATCGAGAAATTTTTGATCATGCCCTACGGATAACCGGACATGCAAATCCACAGGAAATGCTCTATATCGGTGATCATTATGAAACGGATATTATTGGAGCTTCACAGGCAGGTTGGCAAACAGTTTGGGTAAATCTTCACGGAGAAGTTAAGATTGATAGTGTGGCGGATGCTGAAGTTTCGACGATTGGGGAGATTGGACATCTGTTTTCGTAACCTACATATTGCCTGAACTATGATTTGTTTACAATTGAAATTTTCCTGGCTAATATCACCCATTCACCAAAACAACAAACCACCGCAAAGCTCTACAAATCATTAACTTTACGCAATATACTCAT
The DNA here is from genome assembly GCA_937868245.1 of uncultured Ignavibacteria bacterium. GTDB lineage: Bacteria > Bacteroidota > Ignavibacteria > Kapaibacteriales > UBA961 > JADJXV01. Next base: position 1,848 of record CALMMI010000379.1, read on the forward strand.
CTTTAAAAAGTGTTGAAATCGTGCGTTGAAATCGTGCGGTGAAATTATTATTATAACTAGTAAATATATCGTAATTTTGTTTATCTGTCTGTCGAAATTGTTTTCAGGCAGAAATATAGTTTTATTTTCAACCAATTATTCATGGAGTGCTTAATGCAATATCTCCCAAATTCCCTTTGTAGTTCTGCTCTTATGCAGAATGTTTTTTCATCTGTTTTATCAAGCCCTGCCAAGTGTACAGGCGTATTTTCTTCCTTAGGTAAGAAGTTAGGAGGAAAACTTGTGTTGCTTACTCTTTTAGGAGTTTTTATTTCTTTTTTATGCAGTTCACCAATTGCAAAAGGGCAAGATTGCGTATCAGGTAATTGCGGTACTTGGACGATAGTGCCGATAGGTACAGTTGCATGTAAATATATAATAGTTAATGGTAATCCATGCTATGTTTGCTACGGTTATAGATATAGGATTTGTAATGGCGTGTATCAAGTCGAAACAACTGAGTATAAATTAGATCCTAATTGTCAGGTTACAATGGATAGTACTCGTTCTAATCCTAATTTTTGGAATATTTTAGTGAAATCAATTTTTGCAGAAGGTGACATAGTATGCGCCCAAGACTGTTTTAAGCAATATGTTCGCGCAGGTAACAGTAATTATGATTGTCTTGGGTCAAGTAATTGTGCTTCCACAGTTGGGTTTTCTCAAGTTCAAGTGTTTAATTCAAGATGCTCGGAATTTATCGATATTGAGCCAACTCCTCGTGTTACCCTCAAAGTGGATTGCAATCTTTTATGCTGTTGTGTAAGATCTTACCAAATGTGCTATGATGTTTCAACCGGTCAGGTTCGTGTTTGTAATCCTACAACCACTATTTATGGCGGTCCAGTTACTTGTTCTGGTTCGGCGTCTTATACTCCACCAGCGAATTGTAATATAGTACATCGTTCTGGATGTATAGAAATTATTTGTGAATAAATCAATGATCTTTTCAAATGCATATATTGAAAGTTGTTGACAACTTCAAGACAGCATTTTCCAACCGAGCTGTATTTGCTATTATTCTTTCTTTGACAAGTATCATTATCGACTCAATAGCAGTAAGTACAATAGTCGATTGACAATTGCTGACTGTTTTTTTTTGTAGCCCTGTCGTATTCATTTGGAATACGACAGGCTTTTTTATTTATACTTATTGCCCCGTCCTAAGATTGGTTAAAAACTATTACAATCAACACTAATGAATAGTTAAATGTTGTAAAATTGAACACAATGTACTCTTCTACACATCTTTATTAGTGTACTGAAAAAAATTACCGTAATTTCGCAGCAGACTTGTCTGTAATCTTGTTTTAAGCGTTCGATGAATAAGGAGAATTTCATGAAAATTACTTTCACCCGTTTTATAGTATCAGCTGTTGCACTGCTGTTTGTTTTGTCGGTAGCTGCTGTTGCACAGCCAGTTGATGGAGATAACAAAGGGACAGACTTTTGGCTGACCTTTTTACCGAATTATCATAATAACATTTCTAACCCTACTATTAATCTTCAGGATTCCCTATCACTATTTATTGTAGCGAGTGAGCAGACAAAAGGGGTAATCTACTATAAAAATAACAATGGATTGCTTTTACAGAAAGATTTTCAAATTACTGATATCACTAAAGTTTATTCATTCAGCGTTCCATGGGTAGGCTACGAATTGGATGGGTTTAATCGTTCTGGCCGATTAGCTGGATCTGGAGCCGGAAGCAAAACTCAAAATGAAGACCCAACACAGGTTTTTTTCCACGTTACATCCGAAAAACCAATTGGGGTTTATGCACTCAATCAAGCAGTAACTACTAGTGAAGCTTTTTTAGTATTGCCTACCAACGTTCTAGGAAAAGATTATTATGTGATGTCTTACGATAGTGATGGCGATGTTTTTTTTGGAACATCCACTATTACAAACGGGAGCACACCATCACAATTCGCAATTGTTGCAACTCAAGACAGTACAACTGTTACTGTTACACAAAAAGTTGCCACATATATTAATGGTACCTCGCCGGAAACATTTATCCTTAATCAAGGAGATTCTTATTTGGTTCAGGCAAAAATAACAGATTCAACCTTAAATGCAGATTTAACAGGCAGTCATGTAACTTCTAACAAGCCGATTGCAGTTTTCGGTGGACATCAAAGAGCCACCGTGCCGGTATATGAAACCAATTTAAATACTAGGGATTGCTTGATTGAGCAAATACCACCCGTAGGTACATGGGGTAAGAATGCCTTCCTAACTCTTTATCCTCAACCATCTTCTGTTAGGAAAGAAGGTACTGATTTGTTCAGAGTTCTTGCAGCATACGATAGCACTGAAGTATATATAAATGGAGTCTGGCGAGCTACACTTACAGCCGGAGGAATTTATGGAGGGGCATTAGAACTGTCAGCCAATACAGTAACTGCAACAAAACCGATTATGGTTGCCCATTTTAAAAAATCTGCAGGTTCAATTTCAGACACGTCAGGTTTAAGTGACCCGTTTATGCTTATAATTCCTCCCAAAGAGCAATTTCAAAACTCATACCGTTTTATTAATATACAAACCAAAGATGAACAGCATCCTGATAAGGTGTACATTGAGCAATATATTACGGTTGTTGCCCAGAACACAACGTTATCAACGATAAAGTTGGACGGTAATCCTGTTGACACTACAAAATTCCTACCGATTAACGGTTCTAATTATTCTTATGCAGTTCTTGGGGGGGCTGATGGAGTAGACGGCATCACCGACGGAAGCCACACAATCGAGTCACTTGATAGGATAGGTCTCTATGTTTATGGCTACGGACAGGCTAATTCTTATGGTTACGCAGGTGGTTCGGTATATCATGTTTTTGATTTCAATCCCCCTAAAATTACCGACATCCCGGAATGTTACAAATCACAAGGTATTGTTTTCGATACACTTACAGGCGACAGTCATATTCAGGAAGTAAATGCTCCAGCGGATTCAATGATCAATACTATTGTTACGATTGAGCCCTTTTCCCCTGTTCAGCCATCAGTGAATTTTTCTGCACAATTGAAAGATATCTATAACGATGGTTCGTTTGTAATCTATGCAAAAGATTCTGTTGAATACGTTTCAAAGAAATTAATCGAGATACCCGGATTTACAGTTGGAATCACGCAACCTAAAAATGCTGATTCACTGGCACATATTAAACGGGTAGGACCTGTAGGAAAACAATATTGCTTCCCTGTTGAATTATATAATTATGGTAAATTCCCACAGACGTTGAATCTGTTGGATTTCCGTGCAAAGAATCCCCTTTTTACAGTAAACACTATAGCACCGATTACGCTTCTTCCTCACGAAAAGAAAGAAATTACGGTATGCTTCAGCTCACCAAACGAAGGTGATTTTATCGATACATTGGTTATTGGTGAAAAATGCAGCCAACGTACATTAGTTGAATTTCAGATGAGTGCAATTGTCGATAGAAACAAACCTGCATTTATTCTTACAGAAGATAGTTGCAGAAAATCGTATCAGGTTTCAGTAACCGATACATTGCCGAGTGACTTGGGAATCCAAACAAGTACCATCCTTACCGATTCTCTGGTAAATTGTACTGTTGTAACAGATACCATCACAAGTAATTCCCGCATTGTAAACTATCTGGTTACTGTATTGGATTCCTATCAGGATGCAAGTTATACAATTTCAGCACTTGATTCTGCCAATAATACCAGTGTCCGTACTGAAAACATACCAGGGTTTACCTTGCAGATAGAATCTGTTTCCGACTCAACTCCATTTATATACGACAGCTCAATTGTAGGTTTACTACACTGTAAACCGATGAGTTTATATAATTACGGAAAATTCCCGATTACAATTTCTGAAGCATTTCTTTCTGAAAATGTTATTTTCTCGGTATCTCAATCACAATTCCCGGTTACAATACTACCGAAAGAGCGGAAAGAATTGAATGTTTGTTTTGCTCCTGTTGCCTTACATATTAATCCCGAAACAGACACTTTACAACTTAGATTTGGTTGTTTAACCCGAACTGCTGCTCTTTTAGGATTGAATACTAAACAAGGCTCTATACAATCGGATACAACCCTTTGTGCAATTCCACTTAGAATCAGCGTTGTTAATACACCTACTTTTGCGTTCTTACAACAAAACACACCCAATCCTTTGCCTGCTGGAGGTCAAACTTCTATTCGGTTCGGATTAACAAATCAATCCCCTACTTCGCTGGAGGTATTTGATTTGTTAGGTAATCGGAAGGCAGTACTCGCAAACGGAACTTTTGATGCAGGAGTATATGAAGTAGCAATCTCGAATCTTCAACTTACCCCGGGTATTTATGTGTATCGTCTTCATTACGGAAATGAAGCACTCAGCAAGGTAATGGTGATTTCAGAATAAGGGTTTTTGGTAGCCATCGATTTGTTAGTAGATGAACCTTAGCGTACCTTGTGGGCATGCTAAGGTTTATGCTAATAAATCATGTAAGTATCAGGACTCAATTAACTTAAAATTACCTATAGAAATTGGCAAGTATTTAGATGTTTCAACAAGCTGTAAATGACATATTAAAATATATACGTCATTCTGAACGCAGTGAAGAATCTCCGTTAGCACATCCGTCCTGCAAGTTTCACGTTCTAACGGCGATTCTTCAGTCGAAGACTCCTTCAGAATGACAATCGTAGATATGTTATTATAATGCCATAGCATTGCTTTGTAAGCAGCATTAGCACCTATCGGGAACTCAAAACATGATAAGTACGTTAGGTCAACCCTGAGTTCATCGAAGGGTTCTATTACTTACCAAATTATGAATACCGAAGATGTACATTATTTGAAATTCAGATTGATTTTTTTCAATTCCATAAATTCTCAACCCCTTAGTTAGTTAACTCCTATCCGCTCAATCATAACATTAGTGCATCCTTGATTTGAAAGTACATTTATGCCTACCCTTCTTATAAACATTTCATCCCTTGTTACATGCGACTCAAATGGTTCAGGAAAAAAATCCGGTAACCAAATGCAGAATATTGGTGAAATTCAAAACGGTGCTGTGCTTTTTGACGAGGATATACTGTGGATTGGAGATACAAACCATGCACATTCATATTGCAGTGAGAACAGCACATCACCCACCATTATAGACTGTTCGGGCAAAACCGTAATGCCGGGATTTGTTGATTCACATACACATATTGTTTTTGCGGGAAGCCGTGCCGAAGAGTTTGCAAGAAGACTTCGCGGGGTAAGTTACCAGCAAATTGCAGCAGAAGGCGGGGGTATTCTCCGAACAATGAATGCAGTTCGCTCCGCACGCCAAACTGAAGTAGAAGCTATCGGGAGGAAACTTGCACTTAGCGCAATGAAACATGGAACTACAACCATTGAGATAAAAAGCGGCTACGGTTTAACACTCGAAAGTGAACTCAAATTGCTCCGCGCAATCAAAACCTTGCGGGATGAACTGCCGCTCAGAATAATCGCTACATTTCTTGGAGCACACGATTTCCCGCCTGAGTTTCGCTCGCGCAGGGATGAATATATCAACATCATTTGTAATGAAATGATACCGATGGTAGTTCAGGAGAATCTTGCCGAATTTTGTGATGTTTTTACCGATACAGGATATTTTACGGTAGAAGAATCTGAAAAGATTCTCCAAACTGCGCTTGATTCAGGACTTCAGGTTAAAGTACATGCAGATGAACTTTCAAGTTTTGGAGCTGCTGAAATGGCTGCACGCATGAAAGCGGTAAGTGCCGATCACTTGCTGTTCATATCGGATGAAGGAATTGAACAAATGCGTGAGAGTGAAACAATTGCAACTCTGCTTCCCGGTACTGCCTATACCTTAAAACTGCCCTTTGCACCTGCGCGAAAGATGATTGAACGGGGTTTGGCAGTAGCTCTAGCTACCGACTGCAACCCAGGTTCATGTTTTATGGAAAATATGCAGACTGTTATTTCTCTTGCCTGTACAATGGGTGGAATGACAGTTGAAGAAGCAATAAACGCTGCTACAATCAATGGTGCGGCAGCTCTTGGAATTTCAGAGAAAACAGGAAGTTTGGAAATTGGTAAATCAGCAGATTTTATAATTACCGACTGCACCGGCTACCCCGAATTGGTATATCATTTCGGTACAAATCAAGTGAGTGAGGTGTGGATTAGGGGAGAGAAGACCATATAATTGATAATAATTGCAAGCTATTAAGCTAATCACAGTTATTTACTTGCGTGCATTATGTTGTTAAAAATTGTAGAGACGCACCGTAGTGCGTCTCATAAGTGTGAAGGTTTTCACAGTACCGGAGACACACTTCAGTGTGTCTCTACATTATAACTACTCAATACACTGAGGCAAACAACCAAGCTGACCTAAATCACCATTTCCGATTGTTTATAACAATATCCCGGTTATTGTTCTATTAATTCCCTATCAATTCGACATAAGAAATCTCCTACTGCACCCTCCTGAAACATTCTTTAAAATTGTTCGTACTTTTGCTAAAGTTCACATCTAATCAACTTAGAACAATCCTTGTACTAACTATTTATCCCCAAATTAAACTATTTGTATCCCGAAAGTATCTGATGAATTGAAATACAATACCAAGAATACATATTTCATTCACAATAAGGAGAACAACCATGTTTAAGAAACTGTTTTTAACCGGACTACTGTTTGCTCTCACAGTAGTATTGTTTCCAAGCGAAGCATCATCCTTTCATCATCATCATAGAGGCAGACCTCATGTAATAATCAGAGGCAATATTCATCCGCACGTAGGTATTGTTATTGCTCCTCCCCCTGTTCACAGGCATTATCCGTATTATCACAGGGGACATCACTTTCAAGGCAGACATGGTTATAATGGAAGACCATTTGCTCAGAGAAGAAGATTTTAAGCTAAAAAGAACAGCCCGCAATTCAGATTGCGGGCTGTTCTTTTTAGAATATACTTACAACAATTTTAAACGCAGATTTGATAAGTAGAAAAACACAATTATTTTACATATTCGGTAATAATATTTTGGTAAGTAATTGACCCCTTCGACGGACTCACGGTGACGTAAATTATTTTCACGCTCAGAGCTTGTCGAAATGTCTAAATACTTACCTTTTTTGAAACTGAGTTTTAA
>CALMMI010000380.1 GCA_937868245.1 uncultured Ignavibacteria bacterium
TATTTTCATAGTTTTCCTTTTTACGTTATTTTAATATTAGCAAATTTACGCAAAATACAATAGTTCGTCAATCTGAATTTATATTTTTGCCTGTATCTTTCAATTTTTCATGAAGATTCAAAGATATACTTCTCGATACTTTACTCATCTTTGAGACTTCTTACTTAACAGCCCTGAATTCCACCCTTCGGTTTTGAGCGCGTGCTTCGTCGGTTTTTTCCTTATTGACAGGCTTTTTCTTACCATAACCGATTGAAGTGATCATTTTTTCTTCACAACCTGATTTGATAAGGTACTCTCGAACAGCATTTGCTCGATTCTGCGACAATTTAAGATTTGATTCATCTTTTCCAACGTCGTCTGTATGACCTGATATTTCTATTTTGATAGTTTTATTTTCTTTTAGAATGCTTGCTAAACGGTCAAGTTCAGGGAACGATTCCTTTTGTAATACAAATTCATTTGTATTAAAGAAAATGTTGTTGATTGGAATTGATTTGTTGCTCTCAAGCAGTTCCTTTAACTGGGTAAGTATAATGTTTTCCGAGATGTGAATATTCGTTTTCTTTTTACGCAAATCGATATTTTTCGAAACCGAATAATACCCCTGCTTTTCTGCAAAATACCCGTAGTTTTTACCCAAAGGCAAGGCAATAAAGAATGTACCATCACGAGGATTTGTTTTTAGCTGACCTACTACTTCTTTTGTCGATAGATTTTCCCATCTGATGGCTGCATCCAATGGTTTGCCGTCTGCATCGGTTACTTTACCGCTTATGGTTGCAACATTTTCGGGTTTTGCATTTTTGGATATTGTGGCAGTATATATGTCCCAATCCCCTTTACCACCTTCTCTGTTAAAAGCTGCAAAGTATGCTGTATCACCTGTTACATTTGGTTTGTATCCCCAATCATCATTTGGTGAGTTGATTTGGCGCCCAATGTTTACAGGCTCGCTCCATTGTGTCCAAGATGTATCGGAAAGCCTTGTTGATTTAAGAACATCCATACCACCAAGTCCGTAATGTCCGTCGGATGAAAAGTACAAGGTTTTTCCGTCAGGGTGAAGATAAGCAGAGCGTTCAGCATAAGGAGTATTGATTGTACTTCCCAAGTTAATAGGTTTCGACCACCCATCTTTAGTTTTAAGAACTACATATACATCTACATTTCCTTGAATACCACCATGATAAACTACGACGCCACGTGGGACATGAGGTCCGATACCACCAGGACGGTCGGATGTAAAAATCAAAGCCTTTCCGTCAGCAGACATTCCACCGCTTTCCTCGTGGTATTGCGAATTAATCGGCTGTGGCATGTGTTTGAGTGTTTCCCAGCCTGTAGCAGTTCTTTCAGCAGTGTAAATATCAAACTGTCCGTAACTGCCACGAAAAAATCCGGAAAGAAAAAGGGTATTTCCATCAGCGGAAACATTATCTATCGTTTCGCTCAGGTTAGCGTTTATTGGTCTTCCGATGTTTTTTGCCTTACCCCATTTCCCGTTTTTACGTTCTGAATAGAAAACATCTTCACCACCACTGCCATCCGGACGTCCTGTGGTGGTCATATAGAGTGTAGAGCCGTCGGGTGTAGGTGTTGGATCCCACTCACCTGTTTTAGTATTGATGGAATCTCCTAAATTAGAAATGGAGATACGAGCTTCCTTACTTGTAAGCATTTCGATTGTTCTCGGGATCCGGCGTTGCTCATCTTTTAGGAAAAATTTTGCATACGTTTTAAATGTGTCGGCTGCCGCGGTCCAATTCCTGTCCTTAATAGTTTGGTACGCTAACTTTTGAACAGCTACATAGGCATCCGGAGATGGTGCATTACGTTCAAT
>CALMMI010000381.1 GCA_937868245.1 uncultured Ignavibacteria bacterium
TGGGTTTTACTACCGCCAATTTTCTATAAACCCATACACTCCGCCACCCCTTCGTGATGCTCTTTCAACCACGCTTCGAGGATATCAGGATGAATACCGTTTTTTTGATGAAACTTCTGCCGAAAACGATACATATACTCTTGAGAATCTATACAATCAAAATGGCTTCCACAATGCTAAAGTTTCGTTTACATTTAATTTCGATACTACTAACCGTATCAATGTGTTAACATTTCATATCATCGAGAACAAAGCCTATACTGTTGATACTATTGTTTACACCGGTCTTGATTCATTACCTGTGAATTTAATGGAAGAAATTGCCCCTCTTATTCACTCTGAAATCGGGGTTCAGTTTAACGAAGGAGCCATAAAGACGAATGCTGATAAAATAATCATCTTTTTACAAAACAACGGTTACTATTTCGCTCATTACCTTCAGCCGGAAGTTGCTTCTTTTCCCGAAACTGCAACTGATAGTATTACCATACCAATCGTTATAGGTAAACGATGCAAAATAGGTACAATAACGTTAAACCATGAATATCGTGACCAACCTGCCGTTAGTTCAGATTTGATTAAAGTTATGCTTGATTTTCAAGAAGGAGACTGGTACAATCGTTCGGCAATCTCCCGTTCGCAAGTTAATTTATACAACTTAGGAACTTTTGATTTGGTTGTATTAGATACTCTTAGTATAAATACCGGTAAAGAATTTAATACGTTGAATATGAAAGTATTACTTCAGTATAGAAAAATTGCGGAAATTGGAGCTGCTTTCCTTATTAACCATACTACATACGATAATTTCACTAATGCCGGAGTTGAACTTTCTTTTCAACATCATAATTTAGGTGGTTCGGCACAATCTTTCAATTGGTTCAATCGTGTTGTTTGGCAAGACTTTGCTTTTAGATTGCCTGCTGACCCACATTTCCCTTATGTATTTACATCAATCTCGATGGAATTCCAAACAGGTATTCAGTTCAGCCAACCATACCTAACTTCGATGTGGTCCTGGAAAGTGGGTGCTTCAGCACAAACTTCTTTTTCTAGTCGTAGGATTCAAAGCGGTCTTTCTTTCCAAACTCTTCCTCTTCTTGTTTCTTCGCTTCCCATTAGGCTTACATTTCCTATTACTTTACCGGTTTATACAATCTTTAATTCACTTATAGTTGATCTTAGCACTGAATTTCAAAATATTGTTAATATTGCTGAAGTAAGTGAAGATATGTTCAGACACGGTATAGATACGTCAGTCGATGCTGATTTTGAGCAAAATAAACTTAATACAATAGCTATAACAGAGTTTGTTTTCCCATACTATCAAATTGATGCGGTTACTGACAAACATTTTACGCCTTTAGGCTACATTGGGTCGCTTACAGCCAATGGCGATACGAGGAATAATCCCTTCTCCCCTCTTTTCGGCAATTTTTTGTCAATATCAATTGAAGGAGCTGTTGGTAAGTTATATAATTTCTCTCGTTATCAAATAACAGAATATCATTACTGGAATATAGCCTCGAATGATGTTTTTGCTTTTAAAATTAGGGCTGGGTATATAAACATGGATTTGAGTGGGGATGCTTTCATACCTTTTGAAAAAAGATTTTTTGCCGGAGGAGCCAATAGTGTACGTTCTTATCCATCTCGTGCCTTATACGACAGAAAATCTTCTAATTTGGACGATGCTCTTGCCTACACTAATAATTTAACTGGTAACGGAGCTATCCTAGAGGGAAGTTTTGAATACCGTTATCGTTTTGCACGTCCATCCGGCATAAGTACAATGCTGGCTGACCAAATCGAAGCATTAGGCATTACATTCTTTATGGACTGGGGTAATGTATTCAATAGAATTAAGGTAGATTATTACAATACAGCAAATATAGGTGATATATTTTACGGACTTGCCGTCGGCATAGGCGCAGGTATCCGCAGAGAAACACCGGTAGGACCTATCCGTGTAGATTTTGCAGTTCGACTTCACGACCCTACCTCAGCTGACCGCCAATGGATTTTCTCACGTGTGCCATTTAAGGACTTGCAGGTTCACATTGGTTTAGGACATGCATTCTAATTTTACCCTAGTAGATAACGGATTGAATCTCCGTTATTGATCGTTCGTTCTATACCTTCCATTTCAACCACTACCATTCCGAAGTCGTTATATTTCAATACATTCCATTCCCCTGCTTCTCCGATAATTTCAATCTTTTTTCCTACTATCTTGAGTTTGTTTTTCCACAGTTCAATAAGGTTTAGCCTGGGTAAATTCAATAATTTTTCAGTTTCAATGATAATATGGTTCATCAAAACTTCAGTTTTAATGGTAATGTTCAGCAAAGAAAGAGAAGTAGCTTTTATTTCCTGGTCGAAGTTTTGCTGGCTTACATTAACACCGATACCAAGAATTGTTGATTTGATGCTGTTTCCCAAAAACTCATTTTCTACCAAAACACCGGATATTTTTCTAAATTCACCATCAATTCCTTGAGCATATACGTCATTAGGGTATTTTAGGGCAAATTGAATATTTGGAGCTACCTTTTCTAATGCTTGCATCACTGCCAAACATCCGGCACACTGGTATCCTAGCATTAGAAGGTTTATTTCTTGTTCTTCTGAGTTATGGACATTACCAAATGAGAGATAAATATTTTTAGCTTCATCCCCTACCCATTGTTTATTGTTTCGACCCCTTCCTTTTATTTGTAATTTTGCGGTTACAATAACTTCCTTTCGGGTTTCGAGCAATTGTTTTGCAATATCATTGGTGGATGTTACTACCGAAAAACTAAATATTTCTTTGTACATATAATTACCATCTATCTATCTTATTTAAAAATAACTTATGTCATCAAGCAGTACTGTCTGTGCGCAGGCTACACCTCCGGGAATATCCGGCTTAGCGGTTATCCGACTTTCAGGAGAAGAGGCATTTTCAATTGCCGACAAATGTTTTCAAGGAAAAACTTTACTAAGTGAAGCACCAAGCCATACCATTCATTACGGTAAAATATACGATGGGGAAACTCTTCTTGATACTGTAACCGCATCTATATTCCGCGCGCCTCACTCCTACACTGGTGAGAATATTGTTGAAATCGGCTGTCACGGCGGACTTTATACTACGTCGAATATTATAAGCACCTTACTGAATCACGGTGCACAAATTGCCAAGTCAGGGGAATTTACGCAACGCGCTTTTTTGAACGGGAAGCTTGACCTTACCCAAGTGGAAGCCGTAGCCGATATTATCCACGCATCATCGGAACAAGGCTCACATGTTGCTGCCCGTCAGCTACTAGGAGGATTTAAGAAGAAAATCGATTCTATTCGCAAGGAATTACTTTCGATTTGTGCTTTGTTGGAATTAGAACTTGATTTCTCCCACGAAGATATTGAATTTGTCGATAAAAATCACCTTT
>CALMMI010000382.1 GCA_937868245.1 uncultured Ignavibacteria bacterium
ACGTCATTCTGAACGTTAGTGAAGAATCTCCGTTAGAACGTGAAACCTGCATGATGGATATGCTAACGGAGATTCTTCGGTCTAAGAATCCCTCAGAAAGACAAACGCAGTTATATTATTTTTAATGTTATTGCTTTATTTTACAGATGGCTGTTGCGAACTGTAGATAACAACATGGAAAATAAAGTATTTTTTCCAAATACTATAGAACTTCAAAAACAGATAAAGAGAATCGCTTCACATTTGAAACCGTATGACTTCAATTACTTCAAATCAGCAATCACGTTCATTTCAAATTCGCAAGAAAATTCTAGGCACATTCATTGTAAGTGTTACTTTTCTTGCTGCTGCGATGGTTGTAACTATTGCGCTTGTGATGCTCGGACATTTCCTAATCAAGGGGATTCCAAACATTTCTTGGGAGTTCTTATCTCAAGCTCCACGCAATAACAACACCGAAGGTGGAATCTTTCCTGCTATTTACGGGACTACATTTTTAGTACTTACAATGGCATTATTGGGCGTTCCTGTTGGAACTGCAACCGCCGTTTATTTAACGGAATATGCCAAACAAAATTCGATATTTGCAAGGTCAGTCAGATTTGGAGTGAATACACTTGCAGGAGTTCCTTCCATTGTATTCGGTTTGTTTGGTGTAGGGTTCTTTGTACATTTTATTGGTTCAGGAATTGATGGAGCTCTGGGAAATACAACTTCTGTATGGGGGCAGCCCGCATTAATTTGGGCGGCAGCCACTCTGGCAGTCCTTACACTTCCTGTCGTAATTGTATCGGTTGAGGAAGCACTTCGTGCTGTACCGAGAGAATTACGTGAGGCAAGCCTTGCTCTGGGAGCAACCAAATGGCAAACGGTGTGGCGGGTTGTGTTGCCAAATTCTATGACCGGTATTCTTACAGGGTCAATTTTAGCGGTAGGTCGCGGAGCGGGAGAGGTTGCCCCGATTATTTTTGTGGGTGCTGTATATTCATTGCCCGAGCTTCCATCGAAAATAACCGACCAGTTTATGCACTTGGGTTACCACTTATTCGTTCTTGCTACTCAATCACCGGATGTGGAAGCAGCAATGCCAAAACAATATGCCACTACAATTGTTCTACTGATGCTTACATTTGTATTAAATTTTACTGCAACATTTATTCGTTCACGGATTCGGAATAAAAAATAAGATTTATCAACCGGAAAATTACTTATGGCAAAAGACAATCCTATAAAACTGAGGACAGAGAATTTTAATGTGTATTATGGCAGTAAAAGAGCATTACATAATGTATCTACTGAGATTCAGGCAAATAAGGTTGTAGCGTTTATCGGACCTTCGGGGTGCGGAAAATCTACATTCCTACGCTCGATGAACCGTATGAATGATTTGATTGATACATTCCATTCAGAAGGTGAAATAGAAATCGACGGATTAAATATTTATGACAAATCCGTAGATGTGGTGCAACTTCGTAACCGTGTAGGGATGGTATTCCAGAAGTCGATTCCATTCCCAAAGTCAATATACGAAAATGTTGCATTTGGTTTACGGTTGGCAGGGAAAATGGCGAAATCCGAAATTGACGGAATAATAGAACAAAGTTTGAAACGTGCTGCCTTATGGGATGAAATCAAAGACCGTTTGAACGATTCAGCTATGGGGCTTTCTGGTGGACAACAGCAGCGTTTGTGTATTGCAAGGGCAATTGCAGTAAATCCCGAAATTCTCCTTATGGATGAGCCATGCTCTGCCTTAGACCCGATTTCTACTGCAAAAGTAGAAGAGCTTATTGCAGAATTGAAAGTTGACTATACTATTGTAATCGTCACCCATAATATGCAGCAGGCTGCTCGGGTAAGTGATTATACCGGTTTCTTTTATATGGGAAATATGGTTGAGTTCGACAGAACTCGAACGATATTTACATCACCCTCCAAAAAAGAAACAGAAGATTATATTACCGGAAGGTTTGGATAGGTTATCCACATAAAGTAAAGATTTATATCATTGTAATCTATAACAAAAGCTATGCACAGAGGATTTGAAGACGAACTCGATAAGTTGCGTACACGGCTGGTACGAATGGGAAGTATTGTAGAAGAGCAAGTGGAATTTGCGTTTCGAGCACTCCTGGAAGGTAATACTGAACTTGCTAAAATCGTACAAGAGCGCGACGACAAAGTGGATAAATTGGATATTAAAATTGACAAACAGTGTCAACGGATATTCGCTTTGCAGCAACCGGTTGCAAGTGATTTGCGGCTTCTTCTAGCAGCAATTAAAATCAATAATGAACTTGAAAGAATTGGCGATATGGCTTCGAATGTGGCTGGTCCGGTTCTTATGATTGATAACCTCCAGAAGTTCGCTTTAGAGCTTGGAATGGAGCGTATTACCCAGGCAGCTTTCAGAATGGTAAAAGCAAGTCTGGATGCCTTTATTAATAATGATCCGGAGCTGGCAAAACATATTTTGCCAACCGATGATACGGTTGATAACTTGGAACGAGAAATCATTGCAGAGGTTATCAAACGGATGAAAACCGATAAAAATTATATTGATGCAGGTGTTGCACTAATAGATGTTTTAAGACAGATTGAGCGTATTGCAGACCATGCAACAAATATTGCTGAAAATGTAATTTTCTTGATTAAAGCCCGCCTTGTCCGCCACAGGCAAATTGAGGACGATGGAAGTATCTTGGATGCTGAGTTATTTACGGATGAGTCTGGATTATAAGTAGGTTGCCAGTTTATATATTAACCCTTTTGATGTAGAGATCATACATCAAAAGGGTTTTTTATTTTAAATTACTGTCACATAAATGTTGATTGCGTGTTATTACAGTAAAAGTAAAATCATGATGCATTTTATATGCTTTAATTACCTCAATACTTTGAGTATAATATTTTCTACTTAATAATTTCATCAATTCTTCCGAGGTTTCTATGAAAACACTGTTCCTTCTTTGTATGCTTTTTCTTGCATCCACTTCCGGGAATGCCCAATCTTTTTCTATCGCTGCATCGCCAAGCTCCCAAATTCTTACAGTTGGTGAAACTGCAACCTTTTCAGTTTCTATAACGCCGTTGAATGGTTTCGATGCAACGATATTCCTTTCTGCCGGCACTTCTCAGCAGTTTATGGGGTCGGTCACGTTGTCGGCAAATGCGCCAAATCCTCCTTATCCGGCTATTACTCTTCAAATTAGACCTGCAATTCAAGACACCGGTCTTAAAACTTTTACAATAACAGCCAAAAACGGATTTGTACAATCAACGGCATCTATCACCCTTACTACACAGAAAAATGCTCAATGGACTACGGTAAAAGCACCAACCGAAGTACGTTGGTATGCTAAACCTGAACTAAGAAAAGACCCCGAAGGTAATATCTGTTTTGCAAGCTACAGCTATAGTCATAGTAAATCTGATAGTATATCAGTGCACCATTACATAAATCAACAGTGGGAAACTAAATCCTTTAGTCCGACATTAAGTCTTTATGAGTTTGAAAATGTAAAATTCAGTTATGGTAAAAATGGTGTGCTTTGGTTTGGGACTCAAAATGGGTTAGGCAAGTATGATGGTAATTTCACATCAATTTATAATACTTCCAATTCTGTTTTTCCATTTAATTATGTCCGTTCCGTAGAAAATGACAAAAACGGTCTTCCGGTATGCTTTGTTTCTGATAGAGAACAAGATACTCCTAATCTTGCAATGGTAAGTTTCGACGGGACAACTTGGAAGTCGATAACAGCACCTAAGAGCAAAACGGGTCATAGTGCAGATTGGTCGTCAAGTTTTTGTATTGATTCATCCAATCGGATTTGGATACCTGCATCAGGAAAAGGCATTGTAAGAATTAAAGATTCTTTCCTTGATTCAATTACCTCTCAGAACAATCCACCGCTTGCGAGTAATTATGTATCACAAGTTTTGTGTGACAAAGACGGAGAAATGTGGTGCATGTACAGTTCTGCACCGAATGTGAGTTTTTCTCATTTTAACGGGATAGTTTGGCAGCATGTTAGTTCTCCCACTACAGCTAGTTTAAATAACTTTCTTATTGATGATAAGAAAAACATTTGGGTAGGTTCGGAAGAGGGATTACACAGATATGACGGAGTAGCATGGACAACATATAGCAAAACCAATTCTCCTTTACCCGGAGGAGTAAAAAAAATAATTCAGGATAAAGATAAAAATATATGGATATATATAAATCAAATTGGTGGTTCTTTCCCTCCTTTCTATGTTTTTAATCCTACAGGCTTAGTAGGTATCCCTATTGCCCCACCTTCCGATGTTGAAGAACAAACTATACAAGCAAATGGTATTCAAATTTACCCTAACCCAACATCATCAAGTTTTATGATTTCGGGAGCAGAGGGTGGTTCAGCAATCAGAGTAATCAATAGTTTAGGTGTGGAAGTGATAAGCCGGAATGAAACTTCAGGCAAAGCTCAGATTGATGCTTCTTCATTATCGAACGGTTTGTATTTTGTGAATATTCGCACTGTAACAGGAGATATAGTGAAGCCGATAATAGTGATCCATTAATAATGTATTATTCTCAATCCACCCTGTCAAGTTTGCAATAACTTGACAGGGTGTTTTTTTTGAATTATAGCACTTTCAACTAATCTTTGGTAGTTTTGTATTCAATTTTGATGAAAGTAGAAGGATTAAATAGCCAAAATACTACATGTAGGAATAATGACTAAAACAACAAATGCTGTACTTCTTCTGATAATCACAGCCATTCTATGGAGTACGGGTGGTGTGCTTATTAAATTCATATCATGGAATCCAATAGCAATTGCAGGGATGAGAAGTGCCATTGCCTCCCTCATAATGGTTGCAGTGGTCGGGAAACCAAAATTCACATGGTCGAAAGTACAAATAGGGGGCGCAATCGCCTATATGGCAACAGTTGTGTTGTTTGTAACGGCAACCAAACTTACCTCGGCAGCTAACGCAATCCTTTTGCAATACACAGGACCTATATATGTAGCACTATTCGGGCGTTGGTTCTTGGGTGAGCGAACTACTCGCCTCGACTGGATAACAATTGCAGTTGTACTCTGCGGGATGACGTTATTCTTTATGGATTCACTTTCATCAGATGGTATGCTTGGTAATATCATTGCTATTGCAAGTGGAGTAGCTTTCGCGTGGCTTGCCCTGTTCCTTCGGAAACAAAAGAATGAACGACCTGAAGATTCCATAATCTTAGGAAACTGGATGGCTGCATTGATTGCCTTACCGTTTATGCTCTCAAACGGGATGCCTTCTGGAAGCAGTTGGATTGGATTGTTAGTCTTAGGTGTTGTTCAACTTGGTGTTTCGTATATTTTATATGCACGGGCAATCCGGCATGTAACTGCACTCGAGGCATTACTTATTCCGGTAGTAGAACCTATCCTCAATCCTATTTGGACATTGCTGCTGTTAAGTGAAAAGCCCGGTTCTTGGGCAATTATTGGGGGAATTATCGTTCTTGGAGCTATTACTCTACGGGGAATTATTGTTCTTAATCATCAACAAAAACCTGCATTACAATGACCAAAGAGCAAGAAAGGGAAATAGCATTTCTCCACGAACGAGCATGTGCACGTGGTGAATTGGAATATCGTGACCCTCTTACAGGTTATACTGTATTCACCCGAGTAAAACATTTACAGCGTGGAACATGCTGTGGTTCAGGATGCCGTCATTGTCCCTACGGACATGTGAATGTGAAAGATAAGCCTGCCTAAAACTTGTAATCAATCCCAATACCTCCGATACTTGGGTATAAACGAAATCCTGCTCCTTGTGTTTTGGATGGGTTTTGTCTGATTTCCTCAGCAGCAGTAATTGCTTTACCGGATAAATATCCGATCGCAGCCCCTAAGAATACATCACTTGCCCAGTGCTGATCGTGATACATCCTTGAATATCCGGTTGCAACTGCAAGTCCGTAAAGGGGAATCGTTGCCCACCAACGATTAATTCTATCAGATAAAACAGTCGATATTGTAAATGCAGCATTAGTATGCCCTGATGGTAATGATGCAAAATCGTTACCGGCTTCAAACCATTGAAAATCGCTGTTGCCTCTGTTTTGATATGGACGAGCTCTGCCTAATGTAAATTTAAGAAGAGTATTCGTGACTCCTGAAACAATCAACGCCTCCGCAACAAGACGTCCTGTAGTACGAACTTCATCCGAACCAATGATTAAACCTCCGATATATAATGTACCAGCAAATCCAAGAATAGAATACGTACCACCATATTCTTTTACGGTA
>CALMMI010000383.1 GCA_937868245.1 uncultured Ignavibacteria bacterium
ATTGAATTTGCAATTTCAGTACGTTTAGCAGAGAGACGGTCAGCATGACTTCCAAGTGTTATTTGGGAAGCAAGAATTTCTTTATTCAACTTATCGATTTCATTCTCGAAATTCTCAGCCAGGTTAAGTTCTTCTTTTAGTGTGTTCCACTGGTTAAATACTTCTTTGTAACTACCATACTTTTTTCGTAACCTTTGCAGTTTTCCAATTCTTGTTCTGATAAACTCCAACCGCTCTGGCTGAATTTCAATTTTTGAATTATAGTTTTGAGCAAATTGAGCAATTTCCTGCAAAACAACAATTGATGACTGGCATTCTGAATGATACTCTGCGAAACTTTTATCAATTTGCTGTAATTCATCCAGCAATGATTTAATTTTCAGAAGTTTGTCCCGTAGTGAATTCTCATCACTATACAGACTAGTGTATATTTCCATTGTAGCAGAATGGAGGTATTCAGCATTTTCAATTAAAGAAAGTTCGGCAGCCAGTAATTCTTCCTCGTTTTCAAGTGGAGAAACCTGCTCAATCTCATCCAATTGAAACTTTTGAAATTCATATTTCTGTTTCATCGAATTTTCCCGATGCTTCAAATCGTTGAATTTGGAGACTAAATCGGAAAGCTGCCTGTATGCTTGTTCGTATTCCCTTCTGATTCCTCCTATACCCCCTGCATTATCAAGAAGTTGTATATGGGTTTCGACCCGTAATAGTGATTGGTGATCGTGCTGCCCGTGAAAATCTACCAGAAAATCTCCCAATTCTTTAACAGAGCTAACACTTGCAGGTGAATCGTTAACAAAGCAACGCGATGAGCCTTTCTGAGTTAACTCACGCCTGATTATTATTTCTTTTCCGAAAGATTCGTATCCGTTTTTTGAAAGCCAAAGATCGATGTTGTCGTTTCCTTCTGTTCCAAATATCCCTTCAATAATAGCTTTATTGGTATCATGCCGTATCATTTCCATCGAAGCACGTTCACCCAGAACCATCATAAGTGCATCTACAATGATTGACTTCCCTGCTCCCGTTTCACCAGTGATAATATTCAACCCTGCTGAGAACGTCAGTTCCAGAGATTCAATCAGGGCGAAATTATTTATTGAGAGGTATTTGAGCATATAGATTTGAAAATTCTCTGCAAGATGCGTGAGTTTTCATAATTTTCCGTAGCGCGGGGGTACAAACCTACCGCTACGGAAAAATAGAGAATTGATTCTTGATTACTTTATACTTTTCTTGCTAATTCTAACATTACGTAAATCAACTGTATGAACCGCACCAACCAAAAACTGTATTCTTCTCAAATCAAGTTGCAAAGCACCTAATACATCATGAAGCTGTTTTTGTCCACCGGTAATTAATGCAGTAAGAAGAGGACGTGCAGAGGCACAAAAGTCTGCACCTAAAGCTAGTGACAGAGCAATTTCCATTGCAGTACTTATCCCGCCGGAAGAAATCAGAGTAAATGTATAGTCTGATTTTAGTGGGGCGATTTGCTCCAAACAATCAGCTGTTGGTATTCCCCAATCCCAAAATTGGGATAGTGATTCCTTTTCGTCGTTACGAAGTATTTCTACACCTGCCCAGCTTGTACCACCTGCACTCGCTACATCAATACCGGAAACTCCGACAGAGAGGAGTCGTTTGGCTACATCACCAGATATTCCTGCGCCTACTTCTTTTACAATCACCGGAATTTCCAGTTCTTTGACCAGTTGTTCGATTCCATTCAACACTCCACGAAAATTAGGAGAACCTTCGGGCTGCAAAAGCTCTTGAAGCGGGTTTAAGTGAATGACGAGTGCATTTGCAGCAATCAGGTCAATAAGCCGCTGTATGGGAGATGATGATCTCATCTTTGCAACTTCAGGAGCTCCTATATTACCCAAAATTGGAATTGAAGGAGCACTTTCCCTTACGATTTGAAAAGAACGATGAAACGATGTATTCTCAAGGGCTTGCCGTTGTGAGCCGACCCCCATTGGTAGTTTTAGTGTTTCGCAAGCCTCAGCCAGTTCACGATTAATCCTTTCTGCGTCAGGATAGCCACCTGTCATACAGGAAATTAAAAGAGGCATACTGCAATCTACACCAAGAAATTTAGTTTTTGTTGAAACTTCAGAAAAATTACATTCAGGCAACGCATTATGGATAAACCCATAGTTTTCAAATCCGTTAGTTTTCTTATGAAAAGTAACGTTTTCGTTTACACAGAGTTCAACGTGTTGTTGTTTTCTGGATTGTGTTTCTTGTTCTTCCATTAGATTCTTAAAGGCGAATAAATTGTTTCCCTGCCAATTGACGAATCAGTCCTCTAAATTCAAGCATAAGGAGGTTTACCATAATGTCTTGAGGTGATAGTTTTAGCTGTTCTGCTAAAGTATCCATTTGTATCGGCTCGAAACTAATTGCTTCGTATATTTTCTTTTCAATTTCATGATTAAATGTAATTGATTCCTTAGCCGGTTGTGCAATTGCCAAATATCCGAGTTCTTCAAGCATATCCTCGGGTGATAAGGCAATTATAGCCATATTTTTACGAATGAGTTTGTTTGTACCCAAGCTTTTTTCGGAAGTTATGCTGCCCGGTACAGCGAAAAGTTCACGGGATTGGTCGGCAGCAAATTGTGCTGTTATCAATGCACCGCCTTTTAGTCCGCTTTCAACAACCAAAACAGCTTTTGAAAGCCCGCTGATGATTCTATTACGTTGCGGGAAATAAGCTGGCAATGCTCTAATTCCGCAACGGTATTCGCTGATTACAGCACCTTTTTCAGAAATTTGCTCTGCAAGTTTTGCAGAAAGTTGTGGCGATATACAATCAATACCGGATGCAATGACTGCATAGGTAACTCCTCCTGCGTTTACAACTGCTTTGTGTGCTATGCTGTCAATTCCGTTTGCAAGACCACTTGTAACGATTAAGCCGTTTTTAGAGAATGTTTCGGCAAAACGTTCAGTTGTCAGTTTGCCATAGTTTGTACAAAGGCGCGTTCCTACAATTCCAATTGAATCTTTTTCGGTGCTCAATTTCCCCCGTACAAACAACAAAGCTGGTGGAAACGGTATGAGGCGCAACAGGTCCGGATAACCATCGTCCCAATAGCTGATAATTTGAACTGACCTTCTTTGGCATAATTCTATTTGTTTTTCGGCTTCATTGCGCAAGGCAGTAAGCCCTGAATTGAGAAACAAATCATTTTGTAATAACCGCTGCCCTACCTTAGTTTCCGGAGGTTTTTTGAACAATTCCTCTAATGAACTATATTTCTCAACAAGCGAGCGCAATGTTACCGCCGTAAGTCCGCGAACAAACGAAAGTGCAAGAATATCTTTTAACTGCCAGGTAATAGATAACGGTACAGCCACGAGCAAACTTTAAAAATGGTGTAAAAAAAGCCCCATCCATCTTTTTGGGGAATAGGGCTTTCGTTAGTTTACTGAATAATCTACTCAGGAATTAACCGCATACTTTTTTTACCAAATCAACAACACGGTTTGAATATCCCCATTCATTATCATACCATCCCACAACTTTTACAAAGTTACCGATTGTCATAGTTGAAAGTGAATCAAAGATACAAGAATGTGGATTACCGACGATGTCGGTTGAAACTAAAGGCTCATTGGTATATTCAACCAGACCTTTCATAGCTCCTTCGCAAGCTGCTTTGAAACAGGCATTTATTTCTTCTTTTGTGGTTTCACGGTCTAAAATTGCCGTAAAATCTGTAATCGATCCATCGGGCACAGGAACTCTGAGTGAAAATCCGTCTAAACGACCTTTAAGTTCAGGCATTACCTCGGTAACTGCTTTTGCAGCACCGGTAGTGGTTGGGATTATATTCACAGCTGCAGCCCGTGCGCGGCGCAAATCTTTGTGGGGTAAATCCAAAATATTTTGATCATTTGTATAGGCATGAACCGTTGTCATATATCCTTTTTGTACACCGAAATTATCATGAAGGATTTTAACCATCGGTGCAAGACAGTTTGTTGTGCAGGATGCATTTGATAAAAGACGTTCATCTCCTGTAATATCCGCATCGTTTACACCTAAAACAATAGTTCTGTCTAATTTGTCCTTTGCCGGAGATGAAAGTATTACTTTACGAGCACCGTTAGCAACGTGTTTTTCTAATGATTCACGGTTAGTGAAAACACCAGTAGATTCGATAACAGCATCTACTGCTCCCCATGATAAATTTTCAATTTGTTTTTGAGCAGAAATAGGAATGGTAACTCCGTTTACAACCAAATTAGTACCATCGGCATGTACCGACCCGTTAAATTTACCGTGTACTGAATCATATTTGAGAAGATGAGCAAGTGTAGCAGCATCTGTAAGGTCATTAATACCAACTATTTCAATATTCCCTTCATTTGCCAGCGCTGCCCTGAACACCAAACGTCCTATGCGTCCAAATCCGTTAATTGCAATACGTATTGCCATGATAATGTTCTCCGTTAAGAATAAACAATGTGGATACAACCATAATTCAATACGAAATTACGAAAGATTTGTGAATTTTTGGGCGTAATTCCCAATTTACATTTTTATAAAGTCATCAATATGAATTCAAAGAAAAATAGTAAATTCGTATTGATATTCACTGTTTTCATCTTCAGAAAGTTCTTATGATAACCCGACTCAGTTTCATACTACTATTTTGCCTTTACTCACTTTCTTTCGGGCAAAATGACAGTGGTAAACAAAACAGAACCGCCTTAGCCGGAATGCCATCTCCACAGATGATTGATGATTGTTTACAGGATTTACCCCCTACTGTTGTTCTAGATAATTCTGACAGAGAAGCACCCGCAAATACTGATTCTTTAGAAGTAGAAACCAAAGACGAAGGACTTCTCCCTCTTGAAGAATTTACTATTGCCGGTGACCCGCGTTATACAATTGATGCATCCCTGCCCCGCAAAACAAATAAGTTAAAGCCAGTGACCACTGCTCTTGTTGGAGGTACATATTTTGGAATCTTAGGCGGACTCCATGTATATCAGATAAAAACAATTTGGAATGAGACCCGTACTTTTCGTTTTATCGAAGATGGTAACCAGGATTTTTATTCAGACAAGGCAGGACACTTTTGGGGGGCTTATTTCATAAGTTATTGTTCCACAGAAGCATTGATCGGTTCGGGATTCAGTTTTGATAATGCTTTTCTTTACGGCGGATTGATGGGATTTGGTTACCAGATGTATGTAGAAATAATGGACGGTTTCGGTAAAAACTGGGGGTTTTCCACTTCTGATTTTATTGGTGATCTTGCAGGATCTGCATATTATCTTGCTCAGCATTATATCCCCTTCTTGCAAAATTTTACACCAAAAGCTACTTATTTTCCAGCAAGATGGTATAATGAAAAACCACGGTTGGAAGCATCCTCATTTATAGATGATTACAGTTCCTGGACATGGTGGATGTCGGTAAATGTCTATAATTTACTACCACAAACCTGGCAAAAGTACTACCCCTCATGGTTAGAACTGGCATTTGGATATTCTGTAAGAGACTTGCGATTTGATGTAACAGATTATACCTACAAAGGGGATAAAAAATTCATCATAGCATTGGATTATAATTTAGGCCGGTTAATACCAAATACAACAAACTTCCTTAACTGGCTTCGCCAATGCTTTAATATGTTCAAATTCCCTGCCCCGGCTATTGAATTTGGCGATAAAGTGAAGTTTAATATTTTCTATCCGTTCAAAATATCGACCGGGAATATAAGTTTTTGAAGAAGCTTATTGCTGATGGCTTATGGCTTTTTTAGTAATATTGCATTTCTAGAATTTGGCTTTACAAATCCCCTCGGTCCCCTTTGACAAGGGGATGACGTAGTTATCATAGTGTTTTGAAGTTACGCAAACTACTCTCTTGTCTCCCCCTTGTTAAAGGGGGACTATGGGGGATTTCTGCGTTGGCTGAAATTGTAAAAGCAATTAAAGATACAACTACATTTAAACCTATTTTCATACATTTACGTCTAATAAACAATTACAATCATAAAGCTATAAGCCATTAGCCAACAACTATAAGCCAAATATTGCGTATTTTTGTAACTGAAACATGGGGATGTACCGGATTCGACGGGGTGAAGTGTTCACGTAGGAGCAGGTCGTGCTTGGTAAGTGGTGCACGTAAATTCAACTTGCAAAACAATAAGTGCTAATAACACTCCAGTATATACAATGAACTCAGTTCCTGTATATAGTTTAGCTGCTTAATAATTAAGTGACTAACCATCTGCGCAAAAGTTCGTTTATCGGCTTTTGA
>CALMMI010000384.1 GCA_937868245.1 uncultured Ignavibacteria bacterium
GACAGAACAATTTTGGAAACATTATTATACCATCGTGAATGCTCAATGTCGTGCTTTGTTGGATTTGGTTTCTCCACAGCTGTGGGCCAGTAATTTTCCATCATTTCGAATGTGACCCTACCGTATAGCCCCAAGTCGCAATCGTTAACCAATCCTCCTGTATAGTCAAATATTTCATCGTCCACATGTAGAAAGTTCATCTCACCATTAGGTCCGCCTACGAATCCATCAAGCGAAACGTGCATAAGCTGTACTAATTTTCTCATACGTTACTTTCCTTATTTTGATTATGTTATTAAAGTGTAGTTTTATACTATCTTGCAAAAGAGCTAAAACCTTAATTACCTTACACCTTCACTATCTTCCATGCCCCTTTTTTGAAATAATACCACGCCACAACAGCAATTAAAGATTCTGCAACCGGAATTGCAATAAATGCTCCTGTTGCCTTTAGGTCTAATCCTTTTGCTAGAAAATATGCCAAGGGAATTTGAATCAACCAAAAACAAACAAGGTTTATGATTGTAGGTGTTTTTGTATCACCTGCACCATTCAAGGCTTGCGTTAGAACCATTCCTGCTCCGTAGAAAATATAACCCGAGCCGATAATTTGCAGGGATAAAATCCCATATCGGGCAATTGATTCATTATCTGTATAGAAGTGAATAATTGCCGGTGAACAAAATAAGAATAGAAACATAACTGACCCCATGAAGATGCTGTTATATTTGGCTGCTAACATAGCACTTTCATTTGCCCTTTCTATTTGATTAGCACCAAGATTTTGTCCTACCAATGTTGCAGCTGCATTACTTAAGCCCCAAGCAGGCAAAATAAAGAACACAAAGTTGCGAACAGCCAATTGATACCCTGCCGATGCATCAGTGCCTCCGGTTTCTGCAACTAAACGGGCAAGTATTATCCAACTCCCGCTTGCGATGATAAACTGAAAAGTAGCTGGCCAGCCGATATTGATAACCTCACTGTCGTCTTTAAAATGTGTCTTTAATATTTGCAGGTTACCTTTACCGCTGAATAGATGCCAAAGTTGATATGCTACACCTGAACTTCTGCCAATTACGGTTGCAATAGCAGCACCCTTCAATCCCCAGATATTAATAAATATCGGGCATAAAATAATATTAATAATGCTTGCTATCCACAAACTTCTCATAGCAATCGCTGCATTGCCCGCGCCGCGAAAAATGCCGTTGATTATGAATAACAACATTATCCCGGCACTGCCCCCGAACATAATTCGTGTAAATATACTTCCGTCTCTCACAACCTCTTCACTTGCACCCATCAATGATAGAATATCACCTGCAAACAGCAATCCTAAAATTGTTGTAATTACAGTTACAATCAAAGCTACAATAAGTGATTGTGCCCCGGCATGTGAGGCGGCTTCAGGGTCTTTCTCACCAATTCTTCTTGCAACAATTGCAGTTGCCGCTACACTTAACCCGATTGCAATCGAATATACAATCGTAATTACCGATTCCGTTAACCCTACAGTAGCAATGGCATTCGGACCAAGTTTGCTGACAAAGAATATATCGACTAATGCAAATACACCTTCTAAACTTAGCTCTAAAATCATTGGAATTGCAAGTAGAAACACCGCTGTTCGGATGCTTCCTTGTGTATAATCCCTTTCCTCGCTATTCAGTGATTCTTTGATTGTGGAAATTATTTTTGAAATTGTATTCGCTTTATTTTGTGTTGTCATTGTATTAATTTTTGTTCCTGTTAACTATCCTTCGTATGCTTTCACTAATCCGGCTATATCTAGTTTAACCATTTGCATCATAGCACCCATTACCCTTTTAGATTTTTCAGGGTCACCACTGCTCATAAGTTTACCCATAACTGCCGGAACAATCTGCCATGATACACCAAACTTATCGGTCAGCCAGCCACATGCCACTTCTTTTCCTCCATCGCTTGTCAGTTTCCCCCAATACTCATCAATCTCTTCTTGGGAGTCGCAATTTACCATAAGGGAAAATCCTTGAGTAAATGTAAAATTCGGACCGGCGTTCATGAGCATGAATTTTTGACCGAAGAGTTCCATAGTAGCAATCAACATAGCTCCTACCTTACCTATTCTTTCATCATTATTCACTGTTTTTTGAATGACTTTTGAATCTTTAAAAACAGAAGGATAGAAATCCAAAGCTTCTTCGGCTTGATTATTGAATGTTAGAAATGTTGTGATTTTTTGTGTACTTAAAAAACTTGGATTCTCTAAATCGGAAGTATTATCGGAAGAGTTCATATTGTATCCTATAAATAAATAGTACCGAAATTAATTTTGCGTGCACTTGATAAACTTAAGGTAATCTCCTATGAAACTAAAGGGCAGGGAGTATAAATACTTCCCTACCCTGTTTTTCTAAAGATATTTTTTTAGTCGAGCGAAAATTTATTCGCGAGGATAATCATAATTTATCATCCATTGGATACCAAATCTATCAGTACACATTCCAAAATATGCACCCCAAAATGTTTTCTCCATAGCCATGCGCACCGTTCCGCCTTCGGAAAGTGCTTTGAACATTGTGTTTGCTTCTTCTTCACTTTCTGCAGTTACTGAAAGATTGTAGAGATTACCTGCTTCCACCGTAAATCCGGATGATTCCAAAACATCGGAAGCCATCAATACTCCACCATTAGGAAGCATCAATGAAATGTGCATGATTTTGTTCAAATCGCTCTCAGATAAGCTCTCCATCCACGGCTGAGGTGGTGTGTCTTTCATTCGGGCGACCATACCGAATTCTCCCCCGAATACTGATTTATACAAGTTAAATGCTTCTTCGGCTGTGCCGTTGTAGTTCAAATAAGGATTGATTGCTGTCATAGCTTTACTCTTTCTAATACTGTTAATAAAAAACTAAAATAATATATTGAACCCTAATATCATCATACTGCTTTATCCCGGATAGGAATATAAATTTCCATAATTGATTCCGGATCGTCCATTTCTGTAAATCTCTCATCATACAACTCCATATCGAAATCGAATGCAAGTTCAAAGCCCGATGATGGAAGCCACTCTTTATAAATTCTTGAATACAAATCAGGAATACCGGATACAATCCCTACATGTTTAAACACTGCATAACGAGCCGCAGGAATTGATTTGGCAACCATAATCATTGGAATCTCATCAAATGAACTTACTTCCACGCATGGCATATAAAACCATTTACTCTCATTCATAAATTCTTGTCCGTAAAATTCCACTGCATAATTAACAGTCGGATTCAAAACATTAGGAATATCCTTGAGTCTCTTTATAAATACATCCCAAATGTTTGGAAAATCAGTTTGAGTCCCGGATGTATAAATTGCACATCCAACTACTTTCTTTGCACCTAGTTCAATAAAAGTTGGCGACAACATTATATTCGCTCCTTTCTATTTGTTCAAAAAAATATAATACTGAAGAATATCTGAGTTATAGAGGCAAAATTACGACGTGTGACTGACAACACAATGTCAGTATTAAAATTTGCTATAAAAAATTTTGGAAACATATCTTGAGTTCGATTTACTATTTCGAATTTGTACGGGGAGTGAAATTTTCAGAGTTCCATTTACTCCTACAAATGACTTCTGAAACATAACTATAAGTCTTGCGTACCCCCTATTCTTATTTTCAGAAATGATTTTATGTATTATGAACTTTTACTACTGTGATAATACCCTGAAAACTTAATTTTCTGCAGAATATTACAAAAAAAATTCATAATCTTTTGAAAAAAAGCAACAACTGACATACAGTTGTCAATAAAACTCCCTAATTTTGCCGAAACTTTTATTATTAACAATTCATAGAATAATTATGGCTAATGCAATTACTATTGAAAATGTCTCGAAATCATATCAACGGGACAAAATGACTGTGCCTGTGTTGAATAATGTTTCGTTAGAAATTCCCGAAGGTGAATTCATTGCCCTGATGGGTCCTTCCGGTTCGGGTAAGACTACACTCTTGAATCTTATAGCAGGTATCGACCGCCCGTCAAAAGGAAAGATTTTAGTTGGTGGTACTGATATTAGCACCCTGAGTGAAACAGCTCTTGCAAAATGGCGTTCATCCAAGGTTGGGTTTATTTTTCAGTTCTATAATCTTATACCGGTTCTTACAGCATTCGAGAATGTGGAGCTTCCTCTTACACTTACGAAACTTACAAAAGAGGAACGTAAACGTCAAGTTGAACTCGCTTTGTCGGTAGTTGGTTTGAGTGATAGGATGAACCACTATCCTAAGCAGCTTTCAGGTGGTCAGGAGCAGCGTGTGGCTATTGCCCGTGCAATTGCATCCGACCCCTCGATTATTGTAGCTGACGAGCCAACTGGTGACCTCGACAAAAAATCTGCAGAAGAAATCATGACTTTACTTACACGGTTGAATAAGGAATTCCACAAAACAATCGTAATGGTAACTCACGACCCGAGCGCAGCAGAACGTGCTACATTGGTTCGTCATTTGGAAAAAGGCGATTTACTTGCGAAATAATAAGGAGCATTAAAAACTATGAAAATCTTTAAAATTATCTTCAAAAACGCCTTCCGACATAAATTGCGTGTATTTCTTACAATCGTAGGAATATCCATTGCCGTAATGGCGTTTGGATTACTAAGAACTGTTGTTACAGCGTGGAATGCAGGAGTGGAGGCATCATCTGCTAACCGTCTTGTAGTCCGCCAAGCAGTATCATTTATATTTCCTTTGCCGTATGCCGACAGGGAGCAAATTGCCAAGATACCGGGTGTGGAAGTAGTTTCCCCATTTATGTGGTTTGGTGGGGTGTATCTGGATAAAAAGAACTTTTTTGCACGTATGGCGTGCGATCCAGAAACCGTATTTGATGTTTATCCTGAGTTCTTAGTTGACCAAAGTGTTAAGGAAACATTCAAGAAAGAACGAAACTCCTGTATCATCGGAGAAGCACTTGCAAAACAATTCAACCTTAAACTTGGCGACGTTATGAATATTGACGGTGATATTTACCCTGGTAAATGGCAGTTTACTGTTCGAGGAATATACAAACCGCGTGATAAAACAGTTGATGCAACACAAATGTTATTTGATTGGAAATACGTGGACGAACGAATGAAACAGGATTCCCCAGAACGCGCAGGAATGATAGGCTGGTATTCTGTTCGGATAAAAGACCCTGCACAATCCGCAACAATTTCCGAACGTATTGATGCCCTATTTAAGAATTCCCGTGCCGAAACAAAAACCGAAACTGAACGCGCCTTCCAACAAGGGTTCGTGGCTTCATCGGGTGCGATTATTACGGCTATGAATGTTATGGCTTTTGTTATCATCGGTATTATTATGCTTGTTTTGGGTAATACAATGATCATGTCTGCCCGTGAACGTACACGCGAATATGCTGTGTTAAAAACATTAGGTTTTCAAGGTGGACATCTTATTGCTTTTATTGCAGGGGAATCACTTATCATTTCGTTTATGGGCGGTCTGCTAGGACTTGGAATTCTATTCCCGTTTGTAGCTGCATTTGAAGCATTTATGCCAAAGGGATTTTTCCCTGTCTTTAATATTGAACCTTCTACAATTATTATAGCTGCTTCATCAGCATTGGCAGTCGGGTTTGCTGCATCAGTATTCCCAATCCAGCGCGCATTGAAAACTTCAATTGTAAATGGCTTGCGTCATATAGGATAATTCCATTATTTTGACATAAAGTTTAACTTATTTCTAATTAGCTATGAAAATCCCATTTAAATATATTTTACGTAATTTCTGGGCAAGGCGGCTTACCACTTCGATTACTCTCGGTGGTGTTGCCCTTGTTGTTTTTGTGTTCGCAGCTGTACTGATGATGGCGTACGGGGTGAATAAGACACTTGCTTCTACAGGATCTGAAGAGAATGTAATCGTAACAAGGAAATCCTCACAAGGCGAAATTTCCAGTATTATTGACCGTGAAACTGCAAATATAATTTTTGCCTTACCCGGTATTGCCAAAGGATCAGACGGTAAACCTCTTGCTTCAGGTGAGCCTGTAGTAGTTATCAATCTTAATAAAAAAAGCGGTGGATTGAGCAACGTTACCGTCCGCGCAGTTGCTCCTCCGGCATTTGTTTTACGTCCGCAGATAAAGTTAAAAGAAGGTCGTCTCTTTAATTTTGGGTCACGTGAATTAATTGTCGGCAGTTCAATTGCGCAAAATTTTGAAGGAGCAGGCGTAGGCGGAAAAGTGAAATTTGCGGGTGATTTCTGGACTATTGTTGGTGTTTTCGATGCAGATGGGGGTGGTTTCGAATCCGAAATGTGGGGAGATGCTGAACAACTTCTTGCAGCTTTCAATCGTAGTTCATATTCTACGATAACATTTAAGCTTACAAATCCTGATGCCTTCGACGGCATTCAAACAGCATTTGCTAAAGAACCACGTTTGCAGCAATTCGAACCGAAGATTGAGAAAAAGTACTTTGAAGAACAATCAGAAATGATGGCAACATTCATTCGGATTCTTGGTATCTTCATTACTGTTATCTTTAGTACCGGAGCAATTATCGGGGCAATGATTACAATGTATGGTGCTGTTGCCAATAGAACTGTGGAAGTTGGCACATTACGTGCTTTAGGTTTTCGTCGTAGTAGTGTATTGATTGCTTTCTTGATTGAATCACTTATTATTTCGTTTTTTGGTGGATGTATAGGATTACTGATTGCATCGTCCTTGCAATTTGTAAAAATTTCAACTTTGAATTTCAGTTCATTTGCAGAACTTGCATTTTCATTTGCACTTTCTCCGGAAATTATTTTATACTCTCTAATATTTGCTTTACTCATGGGATTTGTAGGTGGTTTCTTGCCTGCAATTCACGCTGCACGACTCAAGATTGTAAATGCCCTGCGGGCTTCTTAATTACTTGGTAATTCTCTGTTAGAAATGTCTTCCCCCGAAAAATCAACCCCACTTATTGCACGCACTGCGCAAATGGAAACATTGCGCAGTGCGCGTGCACGTTTAGCAAAGAAACAAGGCTCCCTCCTCTTCGTTGCGGCAGAATCAGGTTATGGTAAATCAGCACTTCTAAAAGAATTTTCAATTGAAAGTTCTTCTAAAAACGGTGCTGTAACCGTTACAGTTGAATGCCAGTCACCTGTTGGCAATTTTCAAGTGGGTAATCTGCAACCACTTCACCCCTTTCTTAAGATACTTGAGGAATTAGCAGCCAACGACTCTAAGTCTGCTCAAAAAAAATTAGTGTTTAATATCGGCATGTCGGTATTAACTATCCTTCCTTTTGTTGGAGATGCAATCTATGCTGTAAAGGAAATTGGTAAGGATGTACGTGATTTCAAGAAAGAAAAAGCAACCACAACAAAAGTAAAAAGTGTTGTGAGCGAAGTATTTGATCTATTGAAAGAATACTCGTTAAAAAGTCCGCTTGTGTTACTTATGGACGATATGCAATGGTGCGATGCAGAATCCGTGGAGTTATTGGAACAATTCGCCGAGCATATAGCAAATCTTCCGATTATGATTGATGTCTGTTACCGGCCAAAGTTGGTTAGTGAACAGTTGGTACCTTTAATGTCGCTTGTAAAACAGTGGCAACCTAATGGAAAGAATATTATAAAGTTGGATATTCCTCCCTTCACAGTTTCCGAAATCGGATTAGTTTGTGAGGCAATCCTGCCCAAGTATCGCAGGCATATCGATTTTGAACAATGGCTTTGGGATAAATCGAGCGGACTCCCCCAAATCGTGATAGAATTCCTGCATTATTTCGAGCGCGTAAGTCCATTTGATTCAAACGGAAATTTATCATCAGAATTTATGAGCGGTGAGCTTGTCCCTACATCTGTTCATGCGGCATTTGGTAGATTGGTTGCCCAGCTTTCCGATGATGAGCGCAATATGCTCAGCTTATGTAGTGCCGAAGGTAATGAATGCACAGCATTCATACTTTCCAGATTAATGAATACCGATATTGTGACCGTAATAAAAAAGTTAAGGACCCTCCAGCAACGGACAGGAATTATTCACAGTATCGGTGCGCATCCCCGGTATGGTGTAAAAACGACCGTCTATCAGTTCGGACAGTTGTTTTACCAGCAACATTTCCATAGCTTACTTGAATATGAAGAAAAAAATGCACTTCATGACCAAATTGCCTCCATACTTGGTAAACACTACGATGAAGCAGACAATCACACAAAGAAGATAATTGCCCCCTACTTGGCGGCACATCATTTTGAATCCGGCAATGAGGCAGCTGCACGTTCCATGCTTGCCGTCACGGCACAGGCTGCGTCTGATGTTGGCAGTTCATCAATTACCGAAGAAGCTCACAAGAGATTCGACGAACTCTCAGCTAAAAATGAGAAACCTGAACAAACCCGTGAACTTATATCTACATTCAACAAAATTGATGGAATTTCATCAGGTGAGGTGACAAACGGCGGCTCTGTAGATGTTGAATCTGAAGTGAAGATAGAAGAGATTGAAAAGGAAGTAATTGCACTCTATCACGAAGGTATGTTCGAGAAGGCTGCAGAATTGGCAGAGAGTTCTATTGAAACTATCCGGCAGACTTCAGTTGGTGTTGCAAGACTTTGGGTATTAGCTGCAAAAGCCCGCATTGAAATGGATGATATATCAACAGCTAAAGAATATTGCAAGAAGTGTCTGGCAATTTTGGAAACTACTCCCGACGCCGAAACAAAGTGCATGGTACTCAACACCCTTGCGATTGTTTCCATAGTATCCCGTGATACTGCAGTAGGATGGAATTACCTGCATCAAGCTGCAGAAGTTGCCTCTTCTCTCTCGAATGAATATCGCTTGCTTACCATTACCAACATTGCCTTGTTGCTCCAAAAAACACGTCCTCAGGAGGCTGTTCGTTATAAAAAGGCAGCAAAGGCTCTATGTAAATCCCTTCACTTCTCTCGCTTTGCTTTGGAAGCGTTTGAGTGACATCACACTTGAAAAAGATACTGAAACTTAAAAAAGAATGTCCTCAGTGATTGATGATACCTATCCTCATAATGCTCCGTGCTGCCCGGGATTTCCTCATCATTAAAGTTATGCCAACGGTTAGTAGAACCAATATAAAATATGGAGAATGGGTTAAGTTTATATGATACAAGCGGCTCAACATTCATATCATGGCTGAAACTATCATACTGGATAACAACCCGTGCCGAAAGTTCTCGTGAATGCTGATAGTTAACTCGTGTTCTAAACACCGCCCCGTCGAAAATATTCTCACCTGTCGGATAATCCAACCTCGAATAATCGATACTTTGTTGAATATTTAACCTGTCAAGAGGTTTTATCGTAACGCTACCGCCAAAGGATAACATTTTCCCCAAAACCGGAATGTCTGTATTGCGGGCAATACTTCTGCCAACTGAAAAGTAGCCTTCACCTTGAAACAACTCACTAAACTGCGTACCGAAATTCCCAGAGAACCTTCTTATACCTCCGAAGAATACACCACGAAATCGTTCACCACTGATTAAATACTCAAAATTGATATTAGTTTGCCCCCTGAATTGGATATTAATCATAGGAACCAACCAGCCATCTTTTATAGTTCCGTCAAAATTCCAGATTCTTCCCCCACTAAACCCTGGTTGCCAATTTTCTATAAACGATCCGTTGGGATAGAATTTATATGCTGACCAAAGTCCGGTTCTGCGTTGGTTTACTCTCGGTTCAAAACCTGTTTCCGCTCTGAAACCCGGACTCATCATCGAAGCCGTAAGCTCCATCATAAAATTGCGTCCATAGCGTTTCAATCCCAGATAAGATGCATATCCCCCGAATTTCTCTCCATCGAGATTGGCTGTATATTCTCCATGATTAAAGGTTTCTGAACTTGATAGAACATCAGGTAGATTTGCTTCATGGGTGTTGCTAGCAATGAGTTGACCTTCCAATTGTGTATTTTCTGAAAGTCTGTACATACCGTCGAATCCTCCATTTATGCTAAATCCTCCATCGGTGTAATGTCTGGATGTAAAAATTCCACCTAAATGCGAGCCATCACTAAACGAGTGTTTTATACGCCCTATATTTGTAAAACTTTTTCCCGCTATACCATAAAGGCTGCGTTCCTCTAATGGAACAATCACTGGAGTTTCTTCATCTAATGCTGACAGATAGACAAAATTCGTATTATCAAAACCTCCTGTCAATTTAGCTGCACCTATCGGGTTATTTATCGAACGTGAATACACAGCATTTATAAATGTTGAATATAAGTCCGACCCTTCACTAAAGAAAGGACGTCGTTCAGGATAGAACAAACGGAAGGTGGAGTTCGCATCAATCAAAGCCTGATCGGATTCCACCTGGCTGAAATCCGGGTTTATTGCCGCTTCCATCGACACATTCGAACTGAACGGATAGCGAATACCAAGACCAACCTCACCCTTTGGTTTACTATTTTGAAAACTTGTTTTAGGATTCGAAAGCTCACCCGATTGTGCCCCCACAAGCGACGGCAATAACTGAAGCGAAGAGCCGGAACGAATATCCTTAATGCCCGTCATTGTACCGAACTGACAGGGCCAGCAGGAATTATTGCGGTCGTTTTCAGTCCAGCATATTTGGCGGCGGGTTTCGCGCGGTTGGATGCGTAGCACTGTGAAATCCCATGATTGTATCTGCTTATCCGGAAATCGGAGACTGCTGAACGGAATCGCAATTTCCACTTGGTAGCCGGTTTCGGTAATCATCCCTTTTGATTCAAAGAGTATATCGAGTGCTTCATCTTCATTGCCACCATTAGTCCAGCGAAGGTCACCTTGGATGCCGATAGGATTCACAAACAGTTCGTATGCCCATGCAGAAGATTGATACGTGTCGAGAATAATCCCTATGAAATCATCCCTGAAAATACGGTCGCGCTCTTGGAGTGAAACCCTGATGTCGGCAGGGTTATCGTTTGCGATGAAAGCCATATAGAGGTATTTGTCATCATAACCGATGTATGCCTCGGTGCTAACGGGCGGGTTGGTATTTTCTCCGGGGCGAATTTCGCAAAAGTTGCTTGCGGACGCTGCAAGTTTCCACATCGGTTCGTCGAGTTTGCCGTCTATGGTGATTGTACCCTCCATGAAACGTGGTACGTTTACTACGGGCTTTTTGTTGGGGGTGAATTTCTTGAATGTTTCGGTTTTCCCATTATCCTCAGCCATAAGCTTTATTGAGAACATAGAGAAAAGGATTAGAACAAAAGCAGATAGAATGTATGTTGAAGTTTTAGCACTAAATGACATAAGATGGAATCAAAGTATATAGTTTTGCCGTATCAATTTTAGAGAGCGCAAAAATACGGGCAGTCTGCTATGAGAAAAACCTAATTAATGTTAAGGATAGGTTAAGGTTTTTTCGTGGCTTTTGCTTGTTTTGGGGATATACTTTGGTTTTGGGGAAAAGTTTCCTTTTTTGGGTAGAATAGAATTCAGAACGTCAAAGTTCCGTAGGAACGACATATCGGTAGAAAGGAATTGACAAGTATTTGGAAATCCCGTAGGGATGGCATATCGGTTATAGCACACCTTAAACCGATATGCCATCCCTACGGGATTTCCAACTTTTGGGCTCAATTTTCTACCGATATTGCATCCCTACGGGATTTCAATCTCACGACCTTATCTGTTAATTTTAATTGATTTTATTTCTGCTCGGTATTTGATATTCATCATGAATATACTTCCTTTATTTCTCAATATGTTTTTGTATTTTTGAATATATTGAAATGCGTTACTTACATTGAACTTTACATATGGAAAATAAGTTAAAAAATTTATCAAAATGGTTTGATTCGGCATGGAAGAAATGCAAAGGATTTTTGAGAGGAAATAGAGTGATTTTAATCTGTTTCACAATCCTCATTTTTCTGGTGATAGGAAATTGCTATCACATATTGGACAGAATTTGGAATTTCCCTGAAGCTTACTACCATGATAATTATATAAATGACCCATACAATATGAAAGGAAGGGTAAAAGCTGTCTCCGATACTTTGAATTT
>CALMMI010000385.1 GCA_937868245.1 uncultured Ignavibacteria bacterium
CATATCCCCCTGCGGAACCTTTACCAAGTAAACACCTGTAGGAAAGCCCTCAATTATTCCCCTAAATAGAAACAACACCAGATACTTTTTGGCAATGTAAGCGTATATTTATAGTTTTGCATAAATTCTAAATATTTATAGTTACAAGCGAAATATCTTCTCTGTAAATATATTTTCACATTATTAACACCTAACTATGACTACTCCAGATAATCAGGATTTACCATTTGACCCCACGGAAGAATCCGCAAAAGAACAAACACTCCCAATTGATGGGCAACATGAGTCCGGAGATATATCTGAAGAGCAAGATGCCAGCCAAGAAGAACCGATAAAGGAGCTTGAGGAAACAACTGTAAATGAAAATCAACAAAGTACAACTGATGTTATTTATCAAACAGATCCTCAGCCATTACAATTTGGTTCTGATGCCGAAATCCCCGACAATCAGTACGAAGCCTCTACCAACAAGAGATTCTTAAATCATCTAATTGATTCTATCTTCTATTATGTATTCAGTTTTGCTGTAGGTGGAGCAATAGGACTCATAATGTACGACGTGCCAGGTCTTTACTCAGCTTTTTCATGGTTTACCGAGAATGGAAAATTAGGTGATTATGCATTGGGAATTATTATAGTACTATTATTTTATATTTTCTTTGAATCGGTTTTTGAAGTAACACCAGGCAAAATACTCACTAAAACAAGAGTAGTATCTGAAAACGGAGGCAAAGCTCCCTTCTTAAATATTGTCGGAAGAACTTTTGTGAGGTTGATTCCATTTGATGCTTTTTCTTTCTTTGGTGCTTCGAGAGGTTTTCATGATAGATTTTCAAAAACTAAAGTTATAGAAGATACTACCTCAAGAAAAATACTAATACCATCAATCCTTGCTGTTGTTATTTTATCGTTTAGTGGCTTTATGTATTCAATGACTTTTTTGAATAAAGAAGATACCGAGATTGCAAGCTCTGAAACAGTATTTGTATCCTATAGGGACATATCATTTGATTGTAAGGAAAATTGGAAAGTAGAAAAGGCAGTTCTTAGTGAAGACATGAACTATCAAATTGCGTGTGAGATGAAAGGTTCGAAAAATTTAGAGAGTATGGTTATTGTTGCAGTTGCCAAAGAATTAGACACAGAGGACTGGTTAAAAAAATCTATAGTAACATTTAAAGATATTAAAGTTTATCAGAATGCAGAATTCGGTTCTATTGTCGATACAACTTTTTTAGGCAGACAGGCAAGCTTTACCAGCTTTAACGGAAGTGTTTTGGGTGATCAATATTGTGGAGAATTGATTGCATTTGTAGTTAATGGTAAGTCTCTGTTATATTTGAAACAAGCCCGTGATACAGAGAAATTGCACAGTTCTTTTTCTTTAATAGAAAGCAGTATGAAAGTTGAGTAACTATATAATTTTCATGCAAATAAACAGATAGTAAATATTGATGTCATATGTTAAATAACTCTTCATTACACTTTGAGACCTTGTGGGAAACTCTTTGCAATTTTCCCACAAGGTCTCAAAGTGTGATACTGGGTTTCACGAAATCAAAAGTAATTCTCAAGACTCAATTAACCTGAAATTCATCAGACAGCAGATTTCTTGAGAGTGATACATAAAATTACATTACTTTTTAAGTTATTGTTTTAGTGGGTGTTTGGTTTTTCCGATGTCATGTTCTAAAGACAGCAAATCTGAATGTGTTCAATAACCCTACTCCTTCAAAAACCACCTGTAATAAACCCCATCTCCCTGCCGAACCTTTACCAAATAAACACCTGCTGGCAAGCCCGACACATCAATCAAGCGTTTATCCTCGCGTTTCAGCACCCTCTCACCCAAAACTGTGGAAATTTCAATTTCAAAATGATTGCTTGAGGGCAATGAAACTGCTATTTGATTATTTGCCGGGTTTGGAGAAACCGTTAACTGATTGGTATTTTCATTATCATCCACACCTAATGACGTGAGTACAGTCACGCGGCTTGAATCGGTATGCCCACCATCTTCTGTTTTTACATAAACTATTGTTTTACCAACTGCTTTTGCACGAGCCAAGCCAGTTTGAGAAATAGATACGATTGATGAGTCGAGAGTATGCCAGCTCACGTTTGTATTAGTTGCATCCGATGGGTACACAACTGCTTTATATTGGTACGTATCCCTTGCGTTATCTCCCAAATACAATGTATCATTTGGTTTGAAAAGAAAAACGCTTAATACGTTCAACACGTTATCAGTCACAATGGCTACACATGTATCTCTTTTGCTTCCATCCTGTGTGCTCACTATAATCGATACCATACCAACCTTTATACCTTTAATCAAGCCTGAATTAGACACTGTGGCAATTGACGGGTTAGCTGATATATACGTTATATTTTTATTGGTTGTGTTTGAAGGGAAAAAAGTAACAGTCAACTGAACCGAATCGCCGACTTTAACTGGGTAGAATTTTGGAGTTATACGTATTGAATCCACTTTAATATCGGAAATCGGCAAACAGCCTCTTGGCGTACTTAACGACGAATCAAGTTTTTGTATGTCAATTCCTATATCCTTACCGTCGATTGCAGTTTTTGAATACTGACTTGTTGAAGATAGCGCGAAATTATGGTAATCTGTAGAACCATTGGCATAATCCACAAAGCCCACACCTGCAGCATCTGTCGGGAAATAGTTTTTACTGATCGTGTTGTAGTTCGTATATTTACCTGCGTCGCCGCCAATCATTACATTTTTATGGATATGCTGATTAGCATCGGTAACATCAACAAAATAGTGCTCGATTGTTTTATTCCCCTG
>CALMMI010000386.1 GCA_937868245.1 uncultured Ignavibacteria bacterium
CATGTATTGTTCCATAAAATGGAATTCTTGTTGAAGGCAGGTGTAGCACCTGCCTGGACCTTGGGAAAAAATGTTGTAATTTATTCCTCCATAACATCTTTGTCTAATTTGAAGCGGTAAGTTAGTAAAATTCTTACAAATAATATTGATGAAATGGTGCAGAACTATCCGGTTTCAATCACAGGAAAACATCTTTTACAAGTTCCCATGTATAGGGTGCTTTCAAAGTTTTTAGAGTCTTGAGTTCGTTTACATCAAGGTGAAGTGTTTCGGTTTCCGGTAATTGATCTGTATCGTCGTTGCCTTTAGTGAGCTTCCATTGTTTTTGCAAAAAATCAAAACTATAATTTTCGTAGTTATGGGTAGCCCTGTTGAACATATTTTTATAAGCACTTACAAGAACAAAATCATTATTTTGATAGCGAAATGAATACGATGAGTGGGTGATATTCCAACTTCCAATTCCATACGATAACTGGAATTCAACGGAAAGAACACCTTTGGTAATGGTAATAGATTGATAAGGGTCATCAAGCAAAGTGGGGTCATCATTTCGCAGAATGAATGTATTGTTTTGCTCAACGAATTGAAATTTATGGGTGCGTTTATCAAGAAATAGTATAAGCAATATCCTTGGCTGAATATGTATTGTATCCGGGTCGTACTCGTCTGGATTGAGGATTGTAACTGTATCCTCGCATTGAAGAATTACAGCAATATCGTTTGTTCTGTCGTTATTTAAATCACCGCTGACAGAATCGCGAATTTTCCACCCGTACGGAATAAATTCCTTTACTTTCAGACCTTCTTTGATAATTGTAGGATATACAAAATCTTGAGCTTGAACATATTCTAATGTTACCAAGAATAGCAGTGTTATTATAGAGCTTATCTTGGTTATCATATCTGTTAATCTGCCAAAGGCAATGTTACGATGAATAGACTGCCGCCTTTTTCTCCAAAACTGTTTGCCCGGATTGTCCCGTTGTAATGCTCGGCAAGAACCTTTGAAGTTGCCAAACTCACTCCCGAACCTCTGCTATGCCCTTGAATATCCGCCACAAAAAACGGTTCAAATATCTGCTCGGAATATGATGACGGGAAACCTACTCCGCTATCTTCCACCATACAACAAATCATAGAATTTATCAGTTGAACTTCAATCGTAAGTGTACCGTTTTGAGTATTAAATTTTATGGCGTTGTCGAGCAAAGGCGCGATTATCTTTTCTACAATATCGTAGGGGATTGAAGTAGCAAGAAGATTATGTGATTCTTTATATGTACATGTAATCCCTGCTTCGGCTGCTTTAATCCTATAATCTTCAATAATATACCGCATCATTTCGCAAAAATTTGCGTTTTCGGTAGATTCTAAAGTTGGTTTGTGATTAAGAGCCTGAATGTACTGCTCTGCTGAAAATGCAAACAATTTCAGACGTTCGGCACTTTGAATACCACCTTCTAATATTTCTGCGCTGTCAGGTTCTAGGTCTTGTAGTTTGGGGATAAAACTAAGGGAATTAAGTCCGTTAAGGGGTGTACGAAGCTCGTGTGCAACAAATTTCAAAAAAACAGATTTGGCATTATCCAGCGATTCCAGCCGGATATTCGCTTGCCTCAGTGCGTTAAGGGTAGCTCCCAATTGTGCAGCCATCTGATTGAAGTTGCTTATCAGACTAGTTGTTTCGTCCGGCAGGTACTTTAGCATGAATGGGATTCTGATATTCCCCTGAAAATTATTATCGGCAATAGTTGACACGGCATTACTTACAGCAGCAATTGGTTTTGCAATTAAAAGCCCGAGTATCATTCCGAGAAGTCCACTTACAAGTGCGCCTGCCATTCGGGCGATATTTGCTTCGAGTTTTAACTTCTGTTCTGTGGCAAAGTACTCTTTATAGGTCAGATCTGCTTCCAGTACTGCAACTGCATTACCTTTTGAGTCCAGTATAGGCGCAAAAGCTGAAATCCATGTTCCGTTATCATCAGAATATATATTGGTAAAGGTAGTCTTTTTCTGATGAAACGATTGCTCGAAAGCTGAACGAACCGATGTATCTCTAAATATATGTATGTCACCTGAAAATGATTTTGGATGTGACATCACCCCAAATTTGGTTGTGTCTCCTGAATTTGGAAGTAACGTATAGAAATGCTCTTTAAATCCGATTCTTTCACGAATCCGGTTCATTTGGGAATGAATAACGTCGAATGCAGGGCGCGATATTGTTGTATCGGCAGAAAGGGCAGCTAAATGATCATCAGCAGAAATACCAAGAGCGGTTGTACTTGCTACAACCGAAAGCGTTTTTTGAACTTCGGAACGGGTTTGCTCCAACGACTTGTTTAACAGAAAAGAAACAGTTAATTCAATACAAATAAAAGTCAAAATAGCCGTCGGGACGGCTATTTTGAACCATAATTTGCGAAAAAATGCTGGTAACATAATTCAATACCGGTATTCTTTACAATGTAAATTTACTCCAAATACGTATATCCGTACAAACCGGATCTATAAATCGTAAGGAACTCTTTACCTTCAACAACCGAGATTG
>CALMMI010000387.1 GCA_937868245.1 uncultured Ignavibacteria bacterium
CACATTCTCGGGTATGCCCGATTTAGCCGATTTCCAGGCGCAAACCTTCTACCCGCCGCATACGATGATGGCACTCTTCCTAAAGGGTAACGGGATGCTGCCTTCCAAACTTGTGGAAACGATTATCATTGCGCACTTTGTGCTTGCTCAATATGCCATGTATGCATATTCCCGTTCACGGTCAATATCGAGTTATGGGTCGCTTATAGCAGCTATTTCGTATGGTTTCTGCGGCTCGCTTGCTGTTCGGATTATCCACCCGATGGTTGTGTATCACCTTGCATTATTTCCGCTAATCCTGCTTAATTTCCATAAGGGAATTGTAGAAAAGAAAATCAAGAATACGATTTATGCCGGACTTCTGCTGGCACTTGCTATGATTTCGGGTCACCCGCAAACTACGTCGTATGTGGTGTTATTCCTTGCCGGGTATGCCCTTTGGAACGGTATTGCAATGATACGTTCCAAGGAACTTACAGGCGGTGCAATTGGCGGGTTTGCACTTCGGGCGTTCCTTCCCGTTATTATCGCCGGAGGGATTACCGCCATCCAATTCCTTCCAGCGCAAGAACTTGCCTCACTCTCGGAACGTACTAAAATAACCTACGAAAAGACTCCTGAAAACCCAAAACTCTATGCATCCGACGGCTCGATGCGTCTCGGGCAAATATACTCGGCAGTTGTAGCGAATATCTACGGGAAAGTGTCGCAAACTGACGCTAAATCGAATAATTTCTATCTCCCTAACGTGGATGATACAGGTACAGATCAGCACTATTACTGGGATACTGCCTTCTATTTTGGTCTTGCCGCGTTGTGTTTGGGGATATTCGGACTCAGCTTGAACTGGCGCACGCGATTCGGTGGTTTCATGCTTGCAATGATTGCCTTTGCTATCCTCTACGGGTTGGGAGCTAATGGTTTTCTTCATCGGATGATGTTCTCCGTTCCGCTGCTTGGCTCTTTCCGTAACCCGGGACGGATGATGTTTTATGTTGGATTTGGGATGTGTTTGTTTGCAGGAATCGGGTTTGATTCATTATGGAAATCTGCCAAAAATTCCAAAACTCAGATGCGACTTTTGATTGCATGTGCAATTCCGATTTTGATTGCCGGCTTAGCTGCTAGCGGTATTCTTCAAGGGTTTATTGACACTCCTGAACAAGTAATTTCTGCTACAGAGCAAGGCGGAGTTACGGCTTTGATGCTTGCCCTTGGCGTAGGTGTAGTTGCATTTTTGATGTATAGAAAAGTTCTTTCACCTGCGGTTGGGGGCGTGGTACTGGCACTTGTATGTATCATTGATTTGAATGTTGCCTATTCTGGATTCAGCGGAAGCAAAGAAAACCCGGCAGAGAAATTTACACTTGACCCTGCCATGAAACAGCAGTTTGCAATCAACCCGCCGAATGATATTTTCCGTGTGGAAATGCGCCATAAACGTGGGTCAGCGATGCAACGGAATCAGGGGGTTTTGGATAATATTATGCTGTTTGAGGGGTATAATCCTAGTCTTGTGCAACGTAGGTCGCCTCCGGCTGAGAATGGAAGTATGGTGGAAGATTTACTAGGAATCCGTTATAAATTTGACGTGGATACTGTGCGCCAACAACTTGGTTTTGTAGAACGTCCAACCTATTTCAAACGTGCTTGGATGGTGTATCAGCCGATTGTAAAACAGGATGAGGAAGTTGAAAAAACAATGCAAGCAGGTGGAATTAACTATAAAAACCAAGTGGTGATTGAGCATTCCCCCACCCTTGCAATGGGCAACCTTCCTTCGGATTCAGTTCGCCATTCGGTGCAATGTTTGAATTACACGAACAATGAATTCAGCTATA
Source organism: uncultured Ignavibacteria bacterium (assembly GCA_937868245.1). GTDB lineage: Bacteria > Bacteroidota > Ignavibacteria > Kapaibacteriales > UBA961 > JADJXV01. Next base: position 1,842 of record CALMMI010000387.1, read on the forward strand.
AAGTT
>CALMMI010000388.1 GCA_937868245.1 uncultured Ignavibacteria bacterium
GAACGGGCTTGACCGGCGACGTGAGTGAAGATTTGTCATAGATACCTCTCGATTAACTGATAGTAATACTTTTTATTCTAATATAAACTAATATACAACCAACGGTTTGACAGTTGAATTTATTTTAACCATGTACATACCTGCGGGTAATCTGCTAAGATTAACTGCCCATTCTTTTGTTCCGACAGGTATTTGATTCTCGACTATAGTTTGCCCAAGCAAACTATAGATTCTTAGATTTGAAGCAGCAACTATTTCACGATTGAATTGAATTGTAAATATAGTATTGGTTGGGTTAGGGAAGATTGAAAATTCATTGCTGTGTTGTTGAGTTTGCTCATCTGAAACGATAGATTTTTGATTTACATACCAAGTTTTAGCCGTATAGTCATTGCTTGCGGTTGCTACTTTTGTTCCGTCTGGGCTCCAGCTTACATTATATACATACGATTTATGCCCATCTATGTTAATGAGATTTGAACCATCAATTGCCGACCAAATAATTGCAGTTTTATCTGAACTGGAAGTGGCGACTTTAGTACCGTCCGGACTCCAGACAACGTTGTGAAGACCTGCAGTATGCCCACTTAAGGTAAAAAGCTTTTCACCACCGATACTTGACCAGATAATTGCATCTCTATCGACATCTGCGGTTGCAATTTTTGAACCGTCAGGACTCCAGTTCACGGAAATAACAGCAGTTTGACATAGGAAGGTTTGAAGAGGTAAGCCGATTGTTGCTGACCAAATGATTATGGATTTATCAACACTTGCAGTTGCAAGTTTACTACTTTCGGGATTCCAACTCATGTCGCAGATTTTCCTTGTATGTCCGGATAATGTCAATAGATTGACTCCATTTACTCCATCCCATATTTTTACAATCATATCGCTGCTTGCAGTTGCAATTTTAGAGCCGTCGGGACTCCAAACTACAGAATAGATTGATGAAGGGTGTCCGACTAATAGAAAAAGGATGTTTCCAGTTGATGTAGACCAAATTATTGCCTGTCTGTCGCTACTTACTGTTACTAACTTGGAACCATCGGGAGACCAGCATAAATCATTGACTGATGATGTATGTCCTGTAAGAGTATATACTTTCTCGCCATTTAACGGATTCCAGATAATTGCAGTTTTATCTTCATTTACAGAAGCTATTCTAGTGCCATCAGGACTCCAGCTTACTTTTAGAATCAATGTATTTTTATCATCCACTCTCAAAGAGGAAATCTTTTCACCATTAATTGCATTCCATATAATAGCTGTTTCATCATTGCTGACAGTAACAATTTTAGAACCATCCGGGCTCCATTTTGCATAATTAACCGAATTAGTGTGTCCTTTCAAATCAAATTGGAGAGTTCCGGTTGCACTCGTTATTTTAGTACCTGAAGTTTGTTTTGCAAGAAGTATTGATTGCCTATCTTGGCCAAATGAATTGATTGTAAATATCAATCCCAAAAGCAAACTTAATCTGAAAAAATATTTCATACAGACACTCAAAAATTGTAGATAAACGTGAAAATTAAAATAGATATATAATTTTACAATTCTCACTCCTCAGCAATCCGATTGAAAAAATGACTAATCCTAGGATTGGATGTATTGTTCTTCACTTCCTCAAGTGTACCGATAGCAATAATGCCTTGAGCATCACGATCGAGCATAATAGCTTTTTGGGCAATTTTGTTTATGCTGTCGAGTTCGTGCGTTACTACTATCATCGTAGTACCGAGAGCAGAATTGAGGTTGAGTATCAAATTGTCAAGTGAAACAGAGCTAATCGGGTCTAATCCGGCGGACGGCTCATCGAAAAAAAGGATTTCAGGGTCGAGTGCCATAGCGCGGGCTAACCCTGCGCGCTTTTTCATCCCCCCGCTGATTTCCGATGGAAGATACTCCTGAAAGCCGTCAAGTCCGACCGATCCCAGCTTAACAGTAATCATTGTTTCTATTTCGTGTTCATTCAAGTTGGTATATGTTTGAAGAGGCAGTGCTACGTTTTCGGCGAGTGACATTGAGGCGAATAATCCGCCGGACTGAAATAATATACCAAACTTACGAAGTAGTCTAATTCTATCATCTCCTGATGCGGCTGTAAAATCCTCACCGGCAATAAAAACCTGTCCTTCCGTTGGTTGATTAAGCCCTGTAAGCGTCCGTAACAATGTTGATTTTCCGCAACCGCTCCCACCCAAAATGACAACAATATCTCCACGGTTGACCGTGAAGCTAACATTCTGAAAAATCGTACGCTCCCCAAAACGAACGGTCAGATTCCGAGCTTCTATTATTGGTACAGTTGGATTCACGAATGTAAATTAAAGTCGGGAAAAATTTATATGCCAATCGTCTGATACAATAATGTGAAGATTGCATCCACAACGATTGTTAAGAGAATACCGGTTACAACAGCTGCCGTAGTGTATCTACCTACGCTTTCCGCACCTCCGTGCACTTGCAACCCACGCAAACATCCTACGGCTGCAATAATAAACCCTAAGAAGAAACTTTTGAATATACCGCTGAATATGTGTTTGAACGTGAGAGCAATCTGCATTTCGTTAAAATAACCCGTCATGGTTAAATCTAACGTAGTCATACCGGTTATCAAGCCACCTAATATTCCTGCTATGTCCGAAAAAACCACTAAAAATGGAATTGCCAAACAAACAGCCAAAATACGGGGTGTAATTAAGAAACTATACACGTTCAGTCCCATTGAACTAAGTGCATCCAACTCTTCCGATACTTTCATAGTGCCTATTTCAGCTGCAAAGGCAGAGCCCGACCTTCCGGCAACGATAATCGCAGTCATAAGAGGCGCAAGCTCCCGTGTTACCGAAATTCCAACCAAATCAGCCAGGAAAATATCTGCACCAAACTGATGAAGTTGCATTGCACCTTGATACCCGATAATCAAACCAATAAGAAAACCTACCAGTACAACAATCGGAAGAGCGTTAACACCTGCACGTAAAAAATAGAATGGGAAATCTTTCCACCGAATAGAACGGGGACTCCAAATCAATCTAAAAATGTTTGAAAACACTTCACCCAGAAATTCCAGAAAAAAACGAAAATCTGCAATTAATGATAGTGAGATACTCCCAACATTTGCAATATAGCTGCTCAGGAACGAGGGTAGTTCAGGACGGTTTTTAGTTTTAAGTAAGGGCGTTTCGAGCAAATGAACATACTTCTCCATTTGAGGAGTCATACCAAGAAGTTCAAATGTGGCAGTTGTATTCTTTTTCTTTTCTCTTAGTTGAGAGATAAGTACTACAAGATATGAATCGTACTGCTCAATTTGAGATAAATCTACAGAGATTTTAGTACAATCAACCGGGATTTGGAGTTTGGTAAGGGCTGTTGAAAATTCAGCGGCAACCCCCAGAACAACCGGATTTTGAGGAGTAATAGTAAAACTATTCCCTTCGTATCGGGAAGTAAGAACCGAAAGTAGTGTCGTTTGGGTGTGTTTCTGACGCTTCATGCATACAAACTACAATAATTCGGGCAAACTTCAAATAGAAAGTTGGAAAGTAGAATAAATTGTGCTAAGTTACATTTAGTTTTTGATTCCGGTTGTTTCGATAGAATAAAAATTATCGGAGAACTCTCTATATTATAAGTAAGGAAAAGTATGCCAGGACGGTACACATTATTTCACAGTATTGAGGAAATAGCAGAAAAATTCAATGTGAAATTACCAGACTTCGATTTCAAACCACGATACAATGCCACACCGTCGCAATTACTTCCTGTAATTATTATTGAACGAGGCGAACGTGTAATGAAATTGATGCGATGGGGACTG
>CALMMI010000389.1 GCA_937868245.1 uncultured Ignavibacteria bacterium
CAGCAAGGCACAACCAACTCTTGCATTAGAGTTTTACGTTACATCCAGTTATAATACACTGGTAACGCTAGAAGTACCCGGTACAGCTTTTATCAGTTCCAAGAAGTTAATTGCTAATCAAATAGCAATTTTTACAACAAAGAACGGTTCAGCTACGTATGATTTTGAAATTATGACATCTGAAACTAATGACCCTAGGGGCATTCATATCTATGCAGACCAAGCAATTTCTGTTTATGTAATGAATGCTAAAGAAGTTTCTGCCGACGGATATTTGGCTTTACCTACAAGTACATGGGGCACTGAATATATCCACTGTTCTTATTATGACTTTGGAGAAGTCAGACAGTGGGGAGCAGGATTTATTGTTATTGCATCCGAAGATAAAACTGAAGTTGATATCGTGTTAAAAGGAAAGGGCGGATCAACTGCCAAAACACGTAGCGGTTCAAAAATCGGTTCAACTCTCCATACTGTTTTGAATAAAGGAGAAGTATATAATGTTGTAGGAGACGCAACCACCAAAGGGCAGTTCGACCTCACAGGCTCAAGAATAACAGCTAATAAGCCGATTGGACTTATTTCGTACCATGAACGGGCTATGCTTCCATCTAATAACATTAATGGTCGAGATTTTATGGTTGAGATGCTTCCCCCTGTATCGGCATGGGGAAAAAAATACTATTCAATTGAGCTTCAACGGGCAAATAAAGGTGACTTTTATCGCGTGGTTGCAGCGAAAGCAAATACACGGGTAAAGATGAAGTATTTTGATAAAGTGACGAAACAATTGTTAGGTCAGCGAGATATATTGCTTTCTAAATCCGGTGATCTTTATGAAGATTTTGATACATGGCCGGGAACACCCGGTGCTACTACCGGATTTGTAGGGACAACAGCTTGGGAATCAGATAAGCCGATTTTAGTTATGCAATATGCATATTCGTCAGAGTGGGACAGCGGAAAAGAATTTGATCCGTTCATGATTGTTCTTACCCCACAGGAGCAGTATCTTAAAGCAACAGTATTCCAAACACCGGTGAATCCGGCTTTTGTTAATAATTATTTTAGCTTCATAGTTGTAGGGGATACCTCTGATACAAACCAAATGTTATTGAAATCTATTGCCTTGGACGGTGATACAATCTATAAATCTTATTCTCAGTTACTTCTTAACAATATTCCAGGAACCAATCTTTATTGGGGACGGCGCGATGTTTCTCAAGGTCGTCATGAAGTAACAAGTAATACTCTTTTTGGTGGTTATATTTACGGTTTCGGAGCTTTCAATTCTTACGGCTGGCCTGCTGCACTTGCTACAAAATCGCTAACTGATTTAGATACACTTCCTCCGGTTCTTTCATTTACCGAGGAATGCGGCGATTATAAATATCTTGCTACCGAGCTTCGTGATTACGGACCACCTCCACCGGATTCTGTACAAATTGACCAAGGGATATTCGAAATTTATATCATAGATTCAGTAAGTTACAATTACGAATTAAAGCTCATTACTGCTGAAAAAGTTGTTCCATTACCGAAAGTAACGTCGTTCAACTTTGAGCTGTTGGTTAAAGACAGATCGAAGGATGCTTTTGCTGTGCTTGCGGTTCTTGACCGCGCAGGTAATTATACACTTGATACTGTACGCTATGTAGTTGACAAACTTAAACTAGATCCGTCAATAGTACATTTTGGTAAGGTAAGGGTAGGTACTCCGAAAAAATTAACGGTTAAATTTACGAATGAAGAATCGAAAGCGATTGTTGTTAAAAAAATTGCTTTGAAAAAGAATTCGGTTTTTGTAATTGATACAATTATCCCAAGTTTGCCTTATACGCTCAAGCCATCGGATACAATTTCAGTTACGCTTACCTATACACCGACAAAAGAAGGAAAAACAGACGAAGATCCGGATATTGACATTGATTCTCTTGTTGCAGAAACAGAATGTGGTAGATTCCCGTTCCCTGTAAAAGGTCGTGGAGTAATGCCATGTATTAATGTTGAGCCGGTGTGGAAAGCAGGAAGTGTAGTTATTAATTCAGACACTTCATTCAGAGAAAGCCAAAACGGCAGAGGATTCCTAATTACAAATAAAGGAACAGATGTACTTGTGATTACAGGTATCTCGGGAGTACGCCCTCCGTTCTTTATTAAAAATCAAAATCCTGCATTCGATATAAAAATCAATCCGGATTCATCGGTTTATTTAACTTCTATTGGATTTGCCCCTTCGGTAATTGCAGCAGACAGTATTACGGTAACATTTGAATCTAACAGCGGTGGTACAAACTGTAATCCTATATCACTATGGTATGGTGAAGGTAAAGCACCTGGTCCGGTAATTACTCCAAAAGATTGGGAGCGTCATCGTGTAGGTACGGTAACCCCTGGTTTTGTAAATGTGTATAATCTTGGAACTTCTCCATTAACCTTGAATGCTTTAAAGTTAGAAACATTACCTGATTCAAACTTTGTGTTTAATTCAGCAACTGATGTGTTACCATCACTTCCTACAATAATGCGTCCTTTGCAAGCAAATGATGCTAAGGTTCAAGTAAATATTTTGTTTACTCCAAAAGTTGAAGGTCCGATTAACAATTTGGTCATTCCCGGCTTTGCAGAATCTACTCCTGAATTACGTGATGGTATTTTGAAAGGTTTTGGTTTCTTACCAAAAATTGAACCTGAAGGATATTACTTCGTTAAGGCAGTAGGCGATACATGCTTCGATCTTTCTACACAAGGAATACCTGATGGGTTTGTAACAATTC
>CALMMI010000390.1 GCA_937868245.1 uncultured Ignavibacteria bacterium
ACATGCACAAGTAAACATTTTCCCCTCGTATTATGAGGATTTTGAACGTGGAGACGGAGGTTGGTCACCTAATGGTACGAACTCTTCATGGGAGTTAGGTTACCCGCAAAAGAGAGATATTTACTACCCAGCCAGTGGCGGAAACAGCTGGGTAACAAGCCTGTATAATACGTATAATTCTGGTGAATACTCCTATTTGGAATCACCTGTGTTTGATATGTCCTGCTTTTCGAGAGATCCATATTTAGGTTTTAACCATACATATTATCTGGAAGACAACTACGATTTCCATTGGGTTGAAATCTCAATTGATGGCGGTGCATGGCAAAAACTTGGTCATTCGTGGGAAGAAACAGGCTGGTATCAAAATTGGTGGGACGACGGTCAGGGACAGGATATCGAAGTGTGGGGTGGTAATTACCAATATAATTCAGGTTGGGAATATGCCGAACATACACTTTCCGGAGCAGCCGGAAGCAGCAATGTCCGTATAAGATTCGTAATGCACGCCGATAACTTTGTTGAATACGACGGTATTGGAATTGACGATATTCAAATTTATCTACCCGGCGCTGAGATAAGTGCTCCTACCCTTACCACACCCGGTAACAATTCTACCAATACCACATTAACTCCGTCGCTAACTTGGCAATCAGTAGGCTGCGCTTCTAGTTATACTATACAGGTATCTACAGATGAGAACTTTGGTTCAATGATATATGAGAACACTATCACTGATGTAACGACAGATATTGGTACTTTAGATTTTAGTACTACCTACTATTGGAGAGTACAAGCAAACGGTGATTTTTCTACAAGTCAATGGTCGTCGGTTTTCAATTTTACAACCGCACCGCCTCCGCCACCTGCACCTACCCTTGCTACCCCTTCAAACTCAGCAACGGCTATAATGGTAGATAATTCTACATTAATATGGAATAATGCCCTTGGAGCATCACTATATCATGTACAGCTTTCTACAACAAATACATTTTCAACTACTCTGGTAGATGGAACTACCGGTGCAAATTTTGTATTAATGCCAACACTTCAAAACTTCACAACATACTATTGGAGAGTGGAGGCTTCTAATTTAAGCGGTACAAGTCCATGGTCAGAAACATGGAGTTTCCGTACTGTGCTTGCACCAACCTTCTTAGTTTCACCTGCTAACGGTGAAACATACATTACCAACCCAGCTACATTAATTTGGAATCCTATTGCCGGTATTGATCACTATTGGGTTCAAGTTTCAACCGATGCTAATTTTACGACGATTGCCAATCAGAATACAAATGCTCCCCAAGCAACATATCAGGCAAGCGGTTTATTGAATAATACAAAATACTTCTGGAGAGTAAAGGTCGTAACTTCAGATGGCGAAGCAAGTAACTGGTCTGATGTTCGCAGCTTTACTACGATAATTGCAACACCTTTGCTTTCTTTACCACTTGATGGTAAATTAGATTTACCGACAACCGTTAATTTCCAATGGAATCCGGTACTTGGAGATGTACAGTATAATTTGCAAATCTCAACCGACGGTACATTTAGCAATACAATATTAATTGATAGAATATCCCCTACTGTATCGCAGAACATAACCGGTTTAGTTGGCAACACTGTATATTATTGGCGTGTGCGGGCAATCAGTGCCTCAGCAGGTAACAGCGGATGGTCGGGTGTGAGAACCTTCTCTACGATTGTAGGTCCTACTGTTGGAGAATTACCTCTGGATAAAGCAAGAGGTTTGTCTATACCGGTTAGTTTATCATGGGTTTCATCAGGACCAAAACTTGTGTATCAAGTACAAATTTCTAAAGATGAGTTATTTACAAACATTGTGAATGACCAAGATAAAATCGGCGGAGTATCGAATGATTTTGGTGTGTATGAAGGTTTGGTAAATAACACTACCTATTATTGGCATGTACGTCCGATAAGCAGTTCCGGAATACAGGTTGACTGGTCACCTACTCGCAGCTTTAGAACAGTAATTGCAAAAGCAGTACTTGTGTCACCAGCTAACAATTCCGGCAATCAATCATTGGCAAACACCAAGTTAACGTGGAAACCTGTTGATGATGCTATTTCCTATACTGTTCAGTTTTCAAATGACAGAACTTTTGAAACAACGTTAGCTGATGTTGCCGATATAACTACAAATCAGTTTACTACCCCAAGTTTAACGATGAACAGCGTTTATTACTGGAGAGTCCAAGCAAAAAGTACAGATAATGGTACAAGTGCGTGGTCACAAACTTGGAAATTCTCAACAGGAATTGCCGCTGCTGGAACACCTGAACTTGAATACCCTTCAAACAATGCACTTAATCTGTCACCTTCATTTGAATTTAAGTGGAAAGCTGCAGAGAATGTAACATCGTACCGTTTCCAGCTTTCTGAACAGCAAAATTTTGCAAGCGTTCTGATAGATCAAACCGATATTAGTACTCCATCGTATTTTGTAGTAAGTGGCTTGCAAAACAATAAAACATACTATTGGAGAGTAATCGGTAAAAACTTAACCGGTGAAGGAGATTGGTCTGAAACTTGGAAATTTACACTTGCCCCGGCAGTTCCCGGTTCCCCTTCTCTTGTTACTCCGGTTGACAGAGCAGACAAGCAATTGACAGCTCTTACATTGAAATGGGCAACCCCTTCACAAGGTGGAGCTGCAGATAAATATCGTATTCAAGTATCTACTTCACAGAATTTCAGCTCTACAATTATTGATGAATCAGCTGTAACAACAAATGCTTACAGTGTTTTCGCACTTCAACACAACACAGTTTATTACTGGAGAGTTGCTGCGCTTAACGGTGGCGGTAGCGGCGATTGGTCTGAAGTATGGAGCTTTAAAACCGAAACTTCCAACGGTGTTGAAGAAAATGACAATACAATTGGGTTTACTCTTGAGTCTGTTACTCCGAACCCAACGCAATCCTCGGCTGCTGTAAAGTTTACTACAACTACGTCAGCTCGCAATTCTTCATTGAAAATATACTCGGTAACCGGAGCAGAAGTATATTCAATACATGAACAACAACTATCTGCAGGAGATTATACGTATAATTGGGATACTTCTGGTATTCCTGTTGGAGTATATATCATTGCATTAAATATTGATAATTCGATTCGTACTACAACAATCAATGTTGTAAAATAAGAATCTTTCAAGCAATTGCGGTGTCCATTTAGGAGTTCACCGTGAACCCTTGCTTTCCTCTTCGGAGGTTGCAGGGGTTTTTTATTTTAAATTGACTTTATGAAAAAGCACTAAAACGTATAGATATTCGACAATACAAGTGATTTAGAATAATAATTTTCTCTACTTTTTAATTATCCACAAGTATATTTATGAAAAAATCAATGAGATTTCTTGCAATACTTGCACTGTTCTCAAGCCTTTGTACAATTTCAACCAAAGCTCAATTGTTTGATAAAATCGGAAAAGAAGCAACTAAAATGCTTTCAAGTGGCGGAACGGGATTAACACAGGATGAAGCAGCAAAAGGAATTAAGGAAGCACTAATAAAGGGAGTAACCAAAGGAACAGATGTAGTGTCTAAGTTGGACGGGTATTACAAAAATCCTGAAATCAAGATTCCATTTCCTCCTGAAGCTAAAAAAGCAGAATCAACATTACGGTCTATTGGTTTAGGTAAACAGGCAGATGATGCAATTCTATCGATGAATCGTGCTGCAGAGGATGCAGCAATAGGTGCAAAAGATATATTCATTGATGCTGTAAAACAAATGTCAATTCAAGATGCAGTTGCAATTATCAAAGGTGATACCAGTGCAGCCACAAATTTCCTGAAACGTACAACTACTGCTAAATTAACAGAGAAATTTACACCTGTTATCAAAGCATCATTAGACAAGGTTGATGCTACTAAATATTGGGCAACTGCGATGAATGCTTATAATAAAGTACCTTTTGTACAAAAAATCAACCCTGATTTAACAGCATTCGTTACTCAAAAAGCTATGGAAGGTCTGTTTACTATGATTGCAAAAGAAGAAGGTTTAATCCGTCGAGATCCCCTTGCTAGAACATCCGAGATACTAAAGAAGGTGTTTGGTAAATAACACTCGTAAAGAATTTACAACAAAAAACCACAATACTATTGTATTGTGGTTTTTTAGTTTTGCATGATATTCACTATCTATCGAAATATCTGCCCTTTCCAGACAACTTCTTTTTTGAGTAGAGAAATCGGCATTATCAGCTCTAAAACAATAAGAAATCCAACTGCGAGTAAAGCCCAGCCAATTTGTCGTTTTCGTTTTAGAATCGTTAATACAGGAGCTATAACCGCAAAATCTCCTAAAACCCTAATACCCAATATTACGGGTAAAAGCCAGTAGTCGGCGTTTAGAATAGTTGCAACTATACATATCCATAATGATGCTGAAAATGCTACAAATACTACTGCTCTCCAACCTAAATCCACGCCACCTCGCAACCAACGGTGATGCTGGAGTATGTATTCCCCCAGGGTTTCGCACGGTAAAGTGGTAACTACTGCTAACGGACTGCATACATAGCGTACCTCCCACCCCTTTGCAAAAATTGCTTGTAACAGAGCCAAATCTTCCGTTACAGAGAAACGAATGTCAGCATACCCGCCAACACTTTCAAAAGCAGAACGCCTAACACCCAGGTTATTACCATAACATCCTAAAGGCTGACCGATTCCAACCCCTGCACTTGCCATTGTATGATTCATAACCCATTCTACAGCTTGCATTTGTTCAAATAGTGTATCTGCTTTAATAAGTGTGTACGACGGTACAAGCCCTACTTTTGGATTGCTGAATTGATTAACCATTGTAGAAACCCACTCTTTTTCAACGGTGCAATCTGCATCCGTCATCAAGATAATTTCACCTTTGGAATTGTCTATACCTGATTGTAATGCCCCCGGTTTTCCTTGCAAATTCTTAATTGTTCGTGATTCGGTAAGTGTGATTATTCTCAGGTTGGTATAATCTGATTCGAGAGATTGCAGTACATCAGCAGTTAAATCGGTGGAGCGGTCGTTAACTACAACAATTTCATATTTATCAATAGGATAGTTACTTTTTGCCAGAGATTCTATACATGTTCTAATTCTAGTTTCTTCATTACGTGCCGGGACTATTATCGAAACAAACGGTTCTATCTTTTTTGCTAACGGCTTACTAATAAACCGTGATCGTTCGCGTGCTGCACCATAAACGAATGTAAATATCCGTAAACCATATAGAACTGCCGACACAAAATAGAGAAAAGCTATCATTGAACAAATGATGAGAAAAGTAATTTCTGCCCTAAATAACTCAACCTGAAACTTGTAGAACTATCAGCAATTCTTACAATTAACTACTACTCTTGAATAACCATCGGTGTGCATTTTACAGACAATGTTTGAACTAGCGGTGCTAATTCCCTCATTACAAGCTCGGCATTTTCGTTTGTTTTGTAACAAACTGATAGTACCCTATAAAATTGACGACCGCTCAATTCTGTAAAAGCAATTACTCTTACTCCGTTAAAATGTTTATTCAGTATTTCACTTTGAAGTTGTTGTGCTTCCTCCATCGAACCAAAAGTATGAAACAGCATTGAATAACATGGTTCTGAAGAGCTATTTACTTCTTGTGAACGAAACTGCTCAACCGGCTGTTTAATCTTAACAGGCTCGTTCTTCTCTTTTTTTACAGGAGCAATTGATGGAGATGTAACTGAAGAAAACAGTTGGTTCTTAAGACAGTCGTCGCCACATAAGATTGTGGAAGTACTCGGTAACGGAATTTTCTTGTTTTCTTTAAGGTCATCATCCTCGGCAATAATGCGGACATTTACTGAACGCTGCTGTCCGTACGTTGCACTTTTTTCAAGTGAAATAGCCTTTCCTATGGCAATAACGGTTAAAGCTCCCTTTCGCTGCCGCAGTGTCTTATACTCCGGTAAATTCTCCTGCCACAGAGTATCTAGCATAGATGCAGTATAAAATGCTCTTAAATCACTAAGCATTTGATTTCCACCTGAACCTGATTTTGAAAATGAAGTTCCAGAACGGAGAATACCACTAGTAATATATGGCTTCTGATCAATCTTTTGGAGTTGAATGAAACTTGAATTTAAGTTAATATCACGCCCTGTATAAATACATCTGTTGTCGATTGATCGGGGGTCTGTCCATCCCACAACTTCAATTGTAACAGGTTTATTTGCTTTTATTGCTCTTTGAACACATGGTTGCTTGAGTGCAATCTCCATATTTTCAACAAACTTTGTAACGGCTGAATCTACCTTTTGAGCATAATCCTGTCCATGTTGCCGTGCTTCATTTAGATCTGCACACAGACCAT
>CALMMI010000391.1 GCA_937868245.1 uncultured Ignavibacteria bacterium
CGGTACTGATTTCGGTACTGAAGCGCAGCCAAAAATTAGTCCCGGCATATGCTATATCTCCTCTGGGTAATTCATCGAACAAAATCATCCTTCTTGGTGATACTCAGCAAACACTATGGCTTGAATTTTGGCGGGAACAGAACGACGATATTCGAGAGAGAATCTTTCCGCAAGTACTTACTCATAATCCGGCTGCAATAGTACTGTTGGGTGATTTGGTAGGCTGGGGTGCAAGCGAGAACGAATGGGAATATTTCGACAGAATCAGCAAATCTGCCCGTGAAACCAATACCCCGTTTATCAATGTAATGGGAAACCACGAGTATTTTGGCAATAATTCATCTGCCTTTCAGAATATTTCTCCTCGCTTCCCGCTCATTCGTAAAGCTATTGCAAGTAATAAAACATGGTATAGCACCGTTGTTGATTCCATAGCTTTTCTTATTTTGGATTCAAATTTCGGAGAACTTTCCGACGCGCAAATTGCCCTGCAAAAAGCATGGCTGGACTCAACAGTAATTGCGCTTGACAAAACTCCATCGGTTCTTAATATTGTTCTTTGTACCCACCATCCTGCTTATACCAACAGTACGGTTGTTCACGACGAGCCGGAAGTTCAGGAGTTTATAAATGCCGCTCTTTTGCATTCTCATAAAATAACACTGGCGGCAAGCGGTCATTCACATTCTTACGAGCATTTTTTGTTCGATTGCGCGCTCAATGTAATTGTAAGCGGAGGTGGCGGAGGTCCTCGACAAGAACTATACTCCGTAAAGGAATCGGTGCATCACGACCTGTATAATGACAGAAGAATAAAGGATGATGAAAGAAAAACACGTAATTTTAACTACTGTACAATTGAGCGAAAACATGATACTCTCGATATAACAATGATGCAATTTGATGAAAGTACAAAATCATGGATAGAAGGCGAAAAATTCTCAGCAACAAGAAACAAAAAACAATCTCATTCATTATTACATAAGACACAACCTATGAAAACAACAATCTACACACCTGATGCCCCTGCCCCAATAGGACCATACTCACAAGGCATAAAAGCCCAAGGCTCACTTCTCTTTTTATCAGGTCAGATAGCCCTTCTGCAAGATGGTACGATTGCCCTTGGCGATGTAAAAGATCAAACGCGCCAAGTGATAGCAAACATATCAACTCTTTTGAAGGAAGCCGGATGCACCGTGGATAATGTAGTAAAGACAACTGTTTTTTTGAAGAACATGAGTGATTTTGCTGCAATGAATTTAGTGTATTCCGAGTTTTTTGGTGAGAGCAAGCCTGCCCGTTCAACAGTGGAAGTAAGCCGTTTACCTAAAGATGTTCTTGTTGAAATTGAAGTAATTGCCGTATGCGATTAATCAGATACATACTTGTACTGTTATTTCTTTTAGTCGGATCCCGACTTTTTGCCGCTGATGCTGACAGCACCATAACACAAGATACTTCCTCACATCAATTCAAGATGAAAAAATCACCTACGCAAGCCGTTTTGCTTTCACTTGCATTCCCGGGATTAGGGCAGTATTACGTAGAATCATATTGGAAAATACCGGTGTTTGCAGTTGGAGCCGGAGCCTGCATCTACGGGATTGTAAGTAATAATTCGCTGCTTACCAAAAAAAGTGCAGAAGTGGATAATGCCATTGCAGCAAATGAATCTTCTATTCGTATAGCCACCCTAAAAAACGAACGTGAATATTATCGTGATAACAGGGATTTAGCAGGCTTGTATCTGCTTGCAGTATATGTTATTGCATCGGTAGATGCATATTCGGGGGCACATCTTTACGACTTTGACGTGAGTGATAATTTGTCACTTCGGTTACTGCCTGATATTCAACATAGGGGTCTGGCAATGCAATTGCAATGGTAAATACCTTGCTTTTAACACTGCTCCGTTTTGATTCCTCGTCAAATCCTCGTACTTTTGTATATTATTTAGCTGTAAACACTGGTTTACGGTATCATATCTATTTAAAGGAATCTTAATGAAAGTCCAAACAACTCAATCGAAACTCTCAGCTCTTAAAGCAGATGTTTCCGTTGTATTTTTATATGAAGATGAGGAAAGTTTAGCAACCCATCAGAAGGAAATCATTGCAGAATTTCCATCTGCTGAAGCAACGCTTAATGCAGGCGACTTCAAAGCAAAGCGTAAAACATCTGTTGTAATCTATACCGGCAACAAGCAGCTTCCACGCTTATTGCTTGTAGGTGTGGGTAAAAAAGCTGATTTAACAATCGAACATTTGCGCCGCGCTGCAGCATACTCTGCAAAACGGGCTGCATCGTTCAATGCAGAGTCTATTGCATTACCATTACTCAAATTTAACGAGAATTCTGCTGCTGATACTGCACAAGCTATCATCGAAGGGGCAATTCTCAGCCAGTATAAATTCGATAAATATTTTACAGAAAATATCGATAAAAATAAAAAAAGCATCAGTAAAATCACTCTTTGGACCGAAACAAAAGAAGATGTAGCCGGAGCGAAAGCAGGAGCAGAATTTGCTGTTACGCTCTGCGAAGGTGTAAACCTCAGCCGTGATTTAGCAAATGCTCCTAATAATGAAATCTACCCTGAAACACTTGCTAAAAGAGTGGAAGAAGCTGGAAAAGAAGCTGGTTTCCATGTAAACGTCCTCAATAAAAAGAAAATCGAATCACTCAAAATGGGCGGGCTTATTGCGGTCAACCAAGGAAGTGTACGTCCTCCTGTATTTATCGTGATGGAATACAACGGCGGGAAAAAGGGCGACAAACCTGTGGTACTTGTCGGCAAAGGAATCACTTTTGATACAGGTGGGATTTCCATTAAACCAGGTGCAGGGATGAGTGACATGAAGATGGACATGCACGGTGCAGCCTCGGTTATCGGTGCTATGTATGCAGTAGCTAAAGCAAAACTTCCAATCAATGTAGTTGCACTTGTTCCTTCAACCGAAAACATGCCAAGTGGTACAGCGTATGTTCCGGGTGATATTATTACTTTCATGAACGGCAAAACAGCCGAGATTGACAATACAGATGCAGAAGGACGCTTGGTTCTTGCTGATGCACTTACCTATGCCGATAAATACAAACCGCAAGCTGTTATCGACCTCGCAACACTTACAGGCGCAATTGTGGTGGCATTAGGAAATACAACATCAGGTTTGATGGGAACTGATGATGCTCTTAAAACCCGTATTAAAGTAGCAGCAGACCGCACAAACGAATATGTGTGTGAACTTCCTCTCTATGAAGAATACGAAGAACTTATCAAAAGCGACGTAGCCGATGTAAAGAACTCAGGCGGACGTGCAGCAGGAAGTATTACGGCAGCTTTATTCCTTAAGAAATTCATTGGTGACTATCCTTGGGCTCACCTTGATATTGCAGGAACTGGTATTGCTCCAAAAGAGACAGATTATAGCCCTAAAGGTGGTAGCGGTGTTGCAGTTCGTTTATTGGTAGATATGCTTCGTAACTGGTAATACTACTCGAATTGTTTTTGATAAAAAAACGCTCGAAGATTTGAAATCTTCAAGCGTTTTTTTATTGGCTTAGGGTAAAGGGTTTGGACAATAAGCTCCGTCGGAGCGACCTGTTTGTAGAGCAAACAATACCCATACAAAAGATAGCTCCATCGGAGCGACCTGTTTGTACGTTCTACAGGTCGCTCCGATGGAGCTTTATCATTATAGTAATCATATATCTACAAACAGGTCGCCCTTATAGGGCTTTGCAGATTTTTGACATAAACCTTCTACAAACAGATCGCCCTTACAGGGCTTTAGAGATATTCCCTCTACTGCTTCACAATCGTAAATTCAACCCGGCGGTTAAATTGCCTTCCTTCTTCACTTTCGTTGCCCGTTATAGGTTTGGTTTTACCGAAACCTTTTGCTGTGAGGCGTGAGGCAGGAATTCCATGAGAAACAATGTACTTTAGAACTGATTGCGCGCGGTTTTCGGATAATGTAAGATTTGCGGCATCGTTGCCCACATTATCTGTATGTCCTGAGAGTTTGATTTCAATCGATGGACTTTCCTCAAGGAATTTCACTACACGGTCAAGCTCACTATATGATTCCGGTTTTAAGTCTGCTTTAGCAAATTCAAAGAAAATATTATTGAGCCTGATGGTTTGCCCCACTTCAATCGGACTTAAATATAAATCCTTTGTAATTTCCTTGTATTCGGTAAGAGTTGACGTATTCACGTTTTCGCTGATTGCGTAGTAGTTTTTTGCTTCTGCACGAAAGCCGAAATCTTTTCCGGCAGGTAGTGCGATTTTATACTCACCCGTTGCAGGATTTGAGCGTGCAATTCCACCGTTTGTACCGCCTGATAATGCTTCGTATTTAATTGCTGCTGCAATCGGCTGTTTCGTTTTGGAGTCAAATACTTTTCCGCTCACCAGCACCACAGGTTGTGGTTTTACAGCCTTAGGAAGTGCAATCCTGAAAACATCTTCTTCGCCAAGAGAATTTGCATTAGATGAAAAATAGGCATAGTTACCTGATGCTTGAACAACATAAAATGCGTCGAAATCATTAGTGTTGATACCTGTCCCGAGATTTTCAGGTTCTGTCCATTTTGTCCAAGTATCGTCTAAACGTCTTGTAAGAAATATATCATTATCTCCGTACCCACTTATTCCGTTTGTCGAATAATATAAGGTAACGCCATCAGCAGCAATGAATGGGCCAATTTCTTTGCCTACAGTATTAACAGTTGATCCTAAATTTTTAGGCTCGCTCCAGTCACCATCCTCCAAAAGAAAGCTTACGTAAATGTCTTTCATTCCGAACGTATCATCAGTTTGAATTGCTAACAAAATCGTCCTACCATCTGGTGACAATGCATATTCGTTATAATCACTTAAATTTTGGAAATTACGAATATTTAGGTTTTCTGGAATGCTCCAGCCATCTTTAACTCGATGTGTCATTGATAAGCCTTTGCCTATAATAGTTCCTTCACTTGAATATTTATTGGCTAATAATAGAGTATTGCCATCAGGAGAAATGGAACATACAAAGTTGCTGCCGTCATTATTAATTGGAAAACCAATATTAATTGCCTGAGACCAAGAGCCGTCATTAAGTTGTGTTGAATACCAAACATCACTCCCACTTTCTACTCCTCCAATATTGCCTGGATGTTTGCTGCGACTTACGAAAATAGTTTTACCATCTGGGAAAATTGCATCAATTGATTCCCTGTATTTTGAATTTACATTTGGTCCCAAATTTTCCGGTTTAGAATCAAATTTTATGGATGATGCTAGATGAATAGTTGCCTTAACAGAATCCTTTGAATCGGATATTCCAATTGCATCAACTTCATTCCAACCAGTCACTTTACCCGGTTGCAAGGTTATACTAACTGCCTCCACCAAATAACTTGTCATTGGAATAAAAATATTAAGCATTCTGCCGGTTTTCCCTTCACTTTTTACTTCTACTTTATATATTTCATGTTCATCGCCTTCAGTATCAATCAAAGTTACACTTTCAATTGCTCCAGGGTTATTGTTCTCTGCAATTGCTACTTGTTGTATTTTCATCGGTGTAGTGTAGCCAAGTTTAAGTATAGATTCCTCGTCTATTTCATTTTCATCATCGGTTTGTCCCACTGCCCAAGCAAAACGACTATCTCCACCTAATGGTAATACGTTTGGCTTGCCGAGTGCCTGTTCAGCATTACTCTTCGTCTCAGAATACTGCGATGAGTATTTCAGCACTTTCGATGCCCATTGAACATTTTGCGAATAAGCACTTAAAGGTATAAACACCAAAAGACAAGCTATTGAAAGTAGAAAACATTTCATTCTATTAACCTTTTAATTTATTAGCAAAAAGACTTCTTTTAATATTGAAGGGCAATATAACAAAAATCCGACTTATGATTAGAATACCTTACTTAAATGTAAAACGAGAAATAGAAGATTCGTAATCCAATGGAACACCATTCTCCAAATAATTTACCAATTGACGGGAAAGCATCGGTGCAAGAGATGCACCTTTTGTCCCTAAACCATTAAAAATATAGAGAGGAGCAAAATCGGGATGCTGTCCCAATAGCGGCAATCTATCCTTTACTGTTGGGCGTACACACGCCCTTTGCTCTATAACCTCAAACGGTATTTTAACAGATAACGCCAGTCTGCTTAGAAGCTCATCCAATCCGATTTTTGTTGGTTTCGTGGAAATATCATTAAACACATTGGTAGCTCCTACCCAATAACATCCTTCGGCTATCTCAGTAATTGTCAGGTCATTATTTACAATCCGATGAGCAAAAGGATATTCCCCCAAAAACCGTACAATCAACGCCTCTCCCTTTGATAACTGAAAC
>CALMMI010000392.1 GCA_937868245.1 uncultured Ignavibacteria bacterium
GGTTCTACGTACACGTGCACTTGTACCAGTTCTTTCAGAAGAATCAGGAACAAAGTCAACACGACCACGCAAAATTTCTTTTGGATAAACACCATCATTATTTAGAGTTTGAACATCTGTGAATTGATTCATATTTATACGGATATAGTCTCCGGTTGAATCATTAATCACAAAGAACACTGTTCCGTTTAATGTTGTTGGATCATCATTATTTGAATTGATGTCTTCACCTTGATATTTTGCTCTAGCTTCTAGGAACAATGGATATCCAATTGGATGACTTTGTTCATTTGTTCTATAATCAGGCGCAAATTCAGTTTGCAATCTTCTTAATTGTCTCCAAAGAATGTTTTCTTTGTTTGTAGCATAATTTAGAGAGTCTGTTGCAAACGGATCTCTTGTTAAACGACGTACATACTTATTGAAAGATGCTTTTGTTGAATTTGAATAACGTTGAAGTTTTGGAGGAATACCCACAGAGAAATCTTCAATTGGAGACATTCTTCTTGCTGAATAATCAGCAGTCTTCATATCTGTACCTTTATCGAAGAAGTCGTAAATTCTACCAGCCATCAAAAGAGTATCAGGAATTTTTCCGATTTGAATCGGTGTATATGTATAACCAGGGAATCCGTTTTGTTCAAAAGGACCTTGCTGTGTATCATCAGTTCTACCTGTTCTTAAAAAGCGCATGTGTGTATTACCATTCCCTTGTATAAAGAATGTTTCTTGAATACCACCATTTACAAAACCAGGTTGTGATGTTTTAATTACTGTATTAACATTTGCTTGAGTAGCTCCCCAATAGTTTCCTCTTAGAGTATCTACACCACCAAAACCAATACCTGCACCACCTGACAATACGCTCTTAGAGTTTGGAGCATCCGGTAAACGAATGATAAATCTTGCATCATTATCATATATCGAGTTTGCAGCAATATTGAATGATGTCCATGGAATAGGTCCGATAATGTCACCATAGAATGTAGCTCCTGCTAAATCGCTTGATGCTTGATTTTCAGGATTGATAAATGGACCACTAATAACATCTTGTGTTCTACCTACAGGTGAAGTTGCTTTGTTTGAAGTAACTAAACATCTTGTAAGAACAAGCTTAAGATCATAGTTATCAGAATATACCGCAGATCCTGTGTAGGCTGTGTTATTTTGAATTCTAACACGGTTTAAGAATACTGAGTCGGTTCTAAATCTTCTTTGTAATGTAACACTATCTAGAATATAAATAGCACCACCCATACCAATACCATTTTCGCGTAAACCATTTCCTAATACATCACGTACAAATCCTGGATGGAATCTCTTAATATCTATAACATTTGCACCCATTTGACTTGCACCACTACCTAATAATCTTGAATCAGGATTTGGCTCAGCTACGTTATTGTAAAATCTTGTCAAACTACGTACATCTGCAGCTACAGCAGCAATTTTTCTATTATCATAGATACTGTCATTTGAAATGTAACCAACAGCTGTACCGTTTGGCAAAATATTCAATTGATCTGCGTCTGTTATAAAGAATCTTTTTGATGAAGTACGTGGGTGAATCATAGCAATCGCACCACCATTACTATTGAATGCGCTATTGTTATTAAATTCAACACCTTTAACCACGTTCAAATCACCATTCATAGAATAAACTGCACCACCACCTCTTACTTGTTTCAACATTTCAAGTCCGGTTGAAGAAGCAAAACGTCCTGTTGTGTTATTCAAGAACTGTGTTCTCACTAATCTTATATAACGTTGTTCAATTGGAACTGGAGGCTCAATACTTGGTAAGTGTATCGCAATAGCTCCTCCGGAAAGACCGGATGTGTTATTTGCAAATCTCACACTAAATCCTGTACCGTATGATTGTGCTAAAGGAAGATCATTAATAAATCCACCTGCACCATAAGAAGTCATATTTCTTTTTGTAAATACAGCACCGCCATGAGCGATTGCAGTATTATTTTCAAAGTTAATTCTTCTACCATAATCTCTTAATCTTGGATTTGGAATATCAGAACCACCGATTATTGGAGATGGACGTGGATCGGTATTACCGTCAACATATATCGCACCACCGGAACCTGCTCTGTTATTAATAAAATCAGTACCAAGACTTGGATGACCTCTAAGCTGTAAGCGACCTAATGTATTTTCGTGGAATATCGCACCACCTAAAGCATATTGATCGCTATTACTATTTACTTGATAAGGGGTTTGAGCATAATTATTAGTAAACGAGCCATTAATAATCATTGAAGTATAGTTTCCTATATACAACGCTCCACCTTTAGCACCTCTTGAATTTGGAGAAGATTGACGGTTTGTTACATTGTTATTTATAAAAGTAACAAAGTCTTTTGAACCGAAACTAACAAATCCAAATGGACCTGCAGTAGTTCTAATACTGTCATTTACTCCTAAACCAATTTCAATTTTTCTATTTTCATCAAGTTCTCTACCTGATATTACCAATGCACCACCAAAAGCTTCATTTTTCCATGACTGTGATTGTAATGCAGCAGGTCTATCTGTATCAGAAACAACTCTAACACCATTTATTCTAATCGTATCAACATCTGACAAAAGAACTCTGTTGTTATCAAATGTTAGTTGGCGAACTCTACCTAAATAAATAGCATGACGAGCATCGTCAACTTTTTGGCGACCTGCGTCGGAATTTGAAACAGCTGGCTCTAATACGCTTGCATTATCCAATTCACTTAATTGAACAACTTTCTGCGCTATAGTACTTCCATCACTTTCAGTCATCGATGGATTTTTGTCCACAAATGCATAGTTTTTAATTCCTAAACCTGCAGTATCAGGATATACTCCCAAACCAGCAGGTGCTTGAAGCATTTGTAACGCACCGCCTCTGAACCTTGCCATGTTGTTTACAAAATTACATCCTATCAACCATGTTCTTTCTGAGAATGTTGTAAGTGCACCACCTGCACCATTTGTTAACTTATGCATATCGTCATTTAGAACTTTATATGCAGCTCTAAGTGAAGGTGCAACAACTGCTGTATCGTAAATTAACTTTGCGTCAACAGTTGTATCTTTTCTGAAATCCTTAAAATCAACATCTCTAAAGAAGGCTGCGCGAGCACCAGGAAGAACAATTATATGTCCCCACTCACGTGAGTAATCATTAATTGGCTGACCTCTAAACACAATTCTTCTGTTAGCAGCATTTACCGGAATATTTGGTGTAACACCAGACAAACGTCTCCATTGTTGAGAACGGATAATGTCATCAGTATTCCACAATCTTGAAGAAGTGTACATAATTGCTCTCATAGGCGAGATAACAACTTTGTTGCTTCCTTGTCCTGGAAGTACAGAACCGCTTGTAAGATTTTCGATACGTTTTGTAACTGTATCTAAAAGAACATTGAATATGTAATTATATTTGCCATAACCACTCGGGTTACTAAAATTACCAGGATATGTCAATGATCCGTCAATTGTTTTTTCGTTGTAGTTCGTTTCTTGAACTACGGACGAATTTAGAAAATAACGAGAATCACTGTATTCCAGCAATCCAATTGAACTTGGCGAAGTGCCATTGTATGCAGCACTCATTCTACTGTCTGCTATAATCCGCCCACCAACCGAGTCAATCAATCTACCGTTATCAAAAAAGATAACTTCAGTACCCGGCTCAATAATCAATGTACCGGCTACAGTGTATGTACCATTAATTTGGTACGTACTATCTTGTAGAAATATTCGCACCTCATTTGGAGCAATACGTCCCGCTACCTGCACACGAGGCCCAGCGTAACCCACCGTCACTGCCAGGGCCAACGCAATCAATAGAGTGCTTAAACGAAACCAACGTTGCATAATACCTCCGTTTGGATGAATAAAATTGTAATAATTTAACTTTATGTTTTTTGTTTAATTTTTGTCTTTATCAAAAAGGATTAACAGGGGCAGTCACTCAATTATCATGCCAAGTCGGACGAGTCCGCTTTTTGCTTCTATTACAAACTCTGGTGATTCACCCAGTATTATTTCCCTGTATAACTTTTCAGCCTTTTCTTTGTTGTTTGCCTTTTCATAATTCATTGCAGCATACAACTTATATTTCCCGATAACTGACGGTTGATTACTCATAGAAGCTGCTTTTTCATATTGTTCAGCCGCTCCGCTGTAATCATTTTTAGATTCTTTGCATACAGCTACACCGGCGTTAGAAGCTACAACTACTTCTTTTGATTCACTACTTAATCCTTTAGAAAAGTACTCCTCTGCTTCTGCGAATTTTTTCTTTGCTAATAACGCATTACCTGCATATACAGCTGCCACTTCCCCGTTTCTGGTGCCCCCATATTCATCAACTATTGTTTTCAATCCTACAATTGGTGTACCCCTTACTAATTTCTGAGGATCACCGTTAAATGCCTTGTCATGATCTCCGGCATCTACAAAGACCATTACTCTGGATAATGCCACTGATGCTTCTAGTTCCTTCGTTTCTTTCGACTTATTATAAAAAATTACAGCTATAATTGCTACAACAACTACGGCCAAACCAATAAATATAAGTTTTAAATTTTTTTGTAATGACGATGTGGTATTGCTTCCGTCATAATTAAGTTCATTTGAAACTCCAACTTCATTGTTGGAGTTTACAATCATTTCTTCTTGATTAGCCATCTGGTTTGTTTAAATTATTTAATGATATTGTCTTAGAATTATTTTCACAGAGCTCTACTTAACTTTACCTCTATAAACTACAGAGGTTATTCGATACTGTTCTTATTGCATATATACATAGTATGCGCG
The DNA here is from genome assembly GCA_937868245.1 of uncultured Ignavibacteria bacterium. Classification (GTDB taxonomy): domain Bacteria; phylum Bacteroidota; class Ignavibacteria; order Kapaibacteriales; family UBA961; genus JADJXV01. Next base: position 4,813 of record CALMMI010000392.1, read on the forward strand.
CCCGAAGGGAGTCGAACCCCCAACCTTTGGAACCGGAATCCAACGCTCTATCCGGTTGAGCTACGGGCGCAATTGCTCTACATATTCCGCAGAATCCCACAAATATAGTATTACTCTGTGAAAATACCAATGAAAAACTTTTACAAACATTTTGAATGATTGTATAATTGAATGAAAATCAGTTAATCTTGAAGTGCCACGTTTTCCACACTGTCAGATTATTTCCACACTGTCTATTTCCACACTTCATCCGTTTTGCACCTTTAGTATTCTATAGTTTTCCTTACTGCATTTACAACATCGTTTTGATTCAATAAGATTGCACTTTCTAAGGATTTAGCAAATCCAACAGGTGTATCTTTCGATGCAACTCTTGCAACCGGAGCGTCTAAATATCGAAAGAGTTCGTTACTGATTGAAGCTGCTATTTCTCCACCTAATCCACCTGTTAAATAATGCTCATGTGCTACTACAGCCCTACTTGTTTTTTTAACAGATTCAAATACAGTTTTTTTATCCCAAGGGGCAAGTGATCGAAGGTCTATTACTTCGCATGATATTCCTTCTTTTGCCAATTCTTCTGCTGCTCTTAATGAAATGTGTATTGCATTCCCGTAGCTGACAATACTTATATCTGTACCTGGTCGGCGAATTTTTGCTTTCCCGAAAGGGATAATAAAATCTTCTCCGGGTTCTGATGCTGAAGTAGGACGGTAATTATAAAGGAACTTTGGTTCCAAGTACATTGTAACCCCACGAGAACGGATTGCATTTCGCATTAACCCTATTGCATCATCGGCAAAAGCCGGGCATACAACCCTGATACCGGGAGTATGAGCAAAAATCGCATCTAAGTTTTGTGAATGGTATAACCCGCCTTGAATATATCCACCACTTGCAAGACGAATCACTATATTTGGAGAAAACTGACCTTTTGTTCTCCAAAAATCATGTGAACATTCTATAAATTGTTCCATTGCGGGCCAGAAGTAGTCTGCAAATTCCGCTCCTTCGATAACTACCCTGATATCATCCCTATATCGAGAAAAGCCGTTAGCTGTTCCTACTATGAAATCTTCTGCTATTGGAGCATTAAACACCCTGTCATTACCAAATTCATCTAATAACCCTTTAGGAACGTTGAAAATTCCCTGTTTGTTTACAGATGCAACGTCCTGTCCCCAAAGAAATGTATTTGGGTTTCTTTTAAATTCTTGTTTTAATGCTAAATTAATACCTTCACGGAAAGTAAGTTGCGGTTCGTTCGGGTTATTTACATAATTCATTTCTGAAGTATCGCCGTACCCAACAATTGGATCAGGTAATAAGAATTGTGTATATGATTCAGGGGATGGATCTGCTGAAGGTTCAGCAATATCAGCAGCAGCAAAAATTTTCTTCTGGTTTTCTGCTTCAAGTTCCTGAATTTGCTTTTCGTTGAGTATCTTGTTTTTCAAGAGTACTTCTCTAAACCGCACCAAAGGGTCGCGTTTTTTTATTTCATCAATAACTTCTTTTGGACGGTACAGCTCTTGGTTGTCGGAGTTTGAGTGCGAGCCTAATCTGTCGCAATCAGCATGAACCATCGCAGGACCTGCACCGGAAAGTACATAGTCACGCGCCGCTTCCATTGCACGATAGGAATCAAACGGGTCTCTTCCGTCGCAATTGATTATTTTAAGATATTTAAACCCAACAAAATTATCAGATACTTGAACATTTGCCGTTTGCTCTTCTACCGGAACGGAAATACCATATTTGTTATTTTGGATAACGAATATCACCGGTAGTTTTTCACGGGAAGATCCATTAATTGCTTCATAAAAGTACCCTTCTGAGCACGCTGATTCACCACCGGAATAAATAGCAAATTCATCGCCTTTATACTTTTTAATAGCCCTTGCTGTTCCTGCTGCGTGCTGGCAGTGATTTCCTGTGCACGATGATCCGTTTTGAATCCGTACTGAAGGTTTTGCAAAGTGATTACTCATGTGACGTCCGCCACCGGCAACATCGGCATCTTTACTAAGTCCATTTAAAATAATTTCTTCTACTGTCAACCCGGCTGACAAACAGGTCATCAAATCTCTATAGTACGGAAATAGAAAGTCTTTTCCTGATCTAAATATTTGCCCAATTGCTAATTGGATACCATCATGTCCGGCACAAGGTGCGTGGTACGACCATCCTTTAGCCATTTTTAAGTACAGTGCGGCTTTCTCATCCAGACGGCGTCCCAAATGCATCAGCGTGTACCATCGGATTATCGTATCTTCGTCGAATCCTGTAGTATCGAACTTGCTGAATGGCTGAGCCGTATCTACTTCTACGGATTCAACTAAAGCCGAAGATAATTCTTGAGAATTAATTTTGGTAGTTGCTTTATTATGGACTTGTTTTTTCTGCTTTGCTGTTGTTGATTTTGTCTTTACAGGCATATTCCCAACCCGATTATTATTTTTAATGTATTGTTTTATTAACTGTTAGCTTTTCTTTTTTGCTTTTGTAGGTTTTGAGTCTTCAATGAATGTTAGCCATCCATGAGGGTCATTACCGTTTTCAACAACATCAAAGAAATTCTGTTGTATCAACCTTGTTATTTCACCAACTTTTCCATCGTTTACCTTAATATTATCTACTGAGCGGACAGGTGTAACTTCTACTGCAGTTCCACTGAAAAACATTTCGTCACATGTATAAAGCATTGAGCGTGGAATAGTGGTTTCAACTACCGGAATACCTAAATCTTTTGCAATTTGTACAACACTTGCACGGGTAATCCCCTGAAGAATGGATGCACTCATCGGAGGTGTATAAATTGTGCCTTCTTGTACAAAAAAGATATTCTCGCCACTTCCTTCGCTTACGTTCCCTTGTGTATCGAGTCCGATACCTTCTGCATACCCGTGATGAAGTGCTTCAATGCGAACTAACTGTGAATTTAAATAATTACCTCCTGCTTTAGATGCAGCAGGCATTGAATTATTCGATAAACGATTCCACGAAGAGACACACACATCCACACCTTGTTCCAAGGCTTCTTTTCCTAAATATTTACCCCATTGCCATGTTC
>CALMMI010000393.1 GCA_937868245.1 uncultured Ignavibacteria bacterium
TATCTGCGCGTGAACCATTAAATAACCAGGCAATTTGAATTTGTTCAGGTGTAAATCTGGTTTTTTCTTTGATAAGTTCTTTAACTTTCGCCTGTACCTCCAGAGCTTTTTTTACTTGTTCCTGTGAAAAGTGTGTCTTTTCTTTAACTAAAGTTTGAACCGTTTTCTGAGGTGTCGTTTGAGCAGCGGCAACATTCCAACTAAGAAATGAAATAGCAATTGTAAAACGAGTTAACTGATTTAACATAATTGTTGGTATTGAAATATGGATAAATATTTTAACCAAAAGGCGAAATTCAAATGTATTTACTCGAAAATATTAAATTTTATAGTATTCACCTCATAAAATTTATTCTCATAACGTACGACCTGCTTGTTTTATAGGTAATTATTGAACTCTATTCTTTTAACTACTCAAAATCCCATTAATTTCCGTCATTCTTAATAATTTTAGAATATAGTACATCGCTATCAGTTTTTATTACAAAATAATATGTTCCGTTCGATAGATTGGCAATATTCATTTTAAGTTTACTTTGATTATTAAAAACTGCACTCATCACCTTTTTTCCGTGAATATCAAGTACCGAAACGGTAATTTCCTTTTGTATTGATTGCATATCAATTTCAACCTGCCCGGTAGTAGGATTTGGAAACATTGGCAATTTCCGACCTGAAAAATCTAAAGGTTCATCTACTCCAACTAATTGAACATTATAACATAACGAAGTGTCAACACATCCGTTTTGAGTTATCTCTACTGCATACAATCCATCAGCCATTGGGGAAAACGCCTTGGATGTTGCACCCTTAATTGCTTTATGACTATCAGTGCATTGAAGCCATTGATATGCTGCGCTGTCTGCATTAGCAAGTAGTCTGTTAACCGATTGGATTACAGAAGTATCGATAATTGTTACTGTAATGATTTTATCTGCTGATAAAGGGTATTCTTTTCCATCCTTATATGCTTTTAAGTTCAGAGAGTATTTTCCTTTGGAACTGAGGAGAACTGAATCTTTATCCTTATTCGAAACAAATTTAAATGCTCCGTTTACAAGTTCCCAGCGTAATGAATCGACAGTATCACCTGTATATCTGAAATTTACGTATGATGGTTTGCAAAATGAAGTCTGGTCTAACGAATAGGCTACACTGGGAGCTGAATGTTTGAAGATAACGGTATAATCTTCCACCTCGCCTGTTCTGTTACCGCAAGGGTCGGGAGCTTCATTCCAATACTGGCTGCGTATTCGTAACCTTGTAGTATCTTTTGCAACTTTTAATGGAACTTTAAATTTCCCTTTTGCTTGGTGCACTGAATCCAGTTCCGACATTTGAATTTGTTCATTAGTATCGAAAAGAGCATTATGATTGTAGTCAATCCAAGCTGATACCGTATCGGGTTCCCAGTGGAAATTCATCCCTATTTGAAGAGTATAGGTTGAATCAGTTGTCAGCTCAATTGTTTTTCCGGTAAAATCGCCATACTTTTCATTTGCAGAACTATTTGTAACACCTGCAAGTGAAAAATAATTGATAAAATCTGCAGTTGTATTATCCGCACCGATAGCATCACAATATTTGAATGGATTTATGGTGTACATGAATTTATAGGTTTCCGTAGTATCATTCTTCGTACCTACGGCATACACTTTAAAGTACATCTTAGTTCCGGCGGGAAAATCAGGCAATGGTGTTGACGCAACATACGTACTGTCCTTTGTATTATTCATTGTAATCGTGTTTGTAAATAGCGGTGCATCTTTAGACCATTTTACAAATACTTTCGATAATTTTCCTGAATATTTAACTGTTGCAGTAACTACGACCGGACACTCCTCCACCGGTTGATTTTCCGTAGGCAATGATGAAGTTGTCACCATCGGAATAGACGGATAATCGTT
>CALMMI010000394.1 GCA_937868245.1 uncultured Ignavibacteria bacterium
CAAAAAATATTTTTCAAAAATTTGCTTTTGTATTTACTTGTCTATTTTCTATATTTGCAAAAATTAGTATGTAAATATAAAATATATTTACAAAGTTTCATTTATTTTTTATGAAAGTAAAATTATGTTGTTTACCAGAATGATTTTATCACTCTTCATCATCGGGTTTGTTCTTGTTGCTTCTTGCTCAAAAGACAGTTCCACCAATACCCCTACTACAACCAGTAGCATTAAAGCTAAAGTTGACGGAACAAGCTGGGATGGTTCTGCTGCTGCTGTCGGTTCTTTCAAAACCAATCAACTTCTTGTTTCAGGGCAAGGAAACGGGATGTATATCACTATCGTTCTCTATGATATTTCCACAACCGGAACATATCAATTAGGTGTACTTACTAATAATCATAATGTAAACATAATTGAAGGAAGCAAATCCTGGTTAGTATCACCGCAATTAGGAAGCGGCACAGTTACAGTTTCTACTTTAACCGCAACTGAAGTTACGGGTACATTTTCGTTTACTGCTCCACCAAGTCCAAATACACCCGGTATCGGAACTAAAACAGTTACAGAAGGTACATTCTCAATAAAGCTTACACAAATTTAATGATTTCTAAAAATAGAATTGAATATGCTTATTAAACATTATTCGAAACCAATTTTGATGAAGCATCCTATATAACCAAAAAGCCTCTCCTAAATGTATTGGAGAGGTTTTTTTTGTGTTTTTTTCATTTTGTTAAATACTCCGATATGCACCCGGATATTTTTTATTCAGCCACCGTCACCATAACCACCGCTCTGCTCCCCCCAGTCTCAGCACTCAATGAGTACACCCCTCTCGCAATCCCTTCAAGCGATACAGTAAACTTAGCCTCACTATTATCAAACTCCATCACCTTCCCACCAACAAGGGTGGAGAGGGTGTAGTGCACGGGTGCGTTTTCAGGGAGTTGCAGGGTGGTGCGGTCAATTGTCAGCGAATTGGTTGCAGGGTTTGGATAGCAAACTAAATTACTTTTGGAAGTTTTCACTTCCATATCATTTTCCTCCACACTAAGTGTAGTAAGGTCAAGTTTCCATACACCTGAACCCCACGTTCCGGCAAAGAGAGTTGCGCCACTCTGTGCAAGCGAAAATACATACACATTATCCGCCATGCCATCGCTTACATTACTCCACGTTTTTCCATTGTTGGTGGTTAGGTAAACGCTGCGTCGTACATTTTCTTCTGCTACCGCAAACAGACTTGAGCCGATTGCAAACAACGGGCTTCCATCAAAATAATGATTATCTCCATTCAAAAGAATCCAACTTATTCCTTTATTTGTTGAGCGGAATATATTCCCCGAGGCTTGTGCATAGATATTTTCACCGCTTACCGCCAATTCGTAAATATTTTTACTAAATATTCCCGAATCCCTTTTTATCCAATTAGAACCATTATCCGTTGAAAGATAAATACCGGTTCTGGTGCTTATGTACAGATCAGTTTTGCTCGTTATCAGCGAATATATTGCAATTGGTTTTGGTATATCGGGATTGATGAGAATCCAACTTTCCCCTTTGTCTTTAGATCGGAACAAGCCGGACTCCCCTATCGTTGCATACAGATTTGTTGCATTTGCCCTCCGTAAGTATATATCTACATCGGCTTTTCGAACAAAGACCAATTTCCATGTGTTGCCGTTATCGGTGGAACGATGCACCCCCTTGTCGGAAGTTACAAAAAGGTCGGTTCCATCGCTTACTAAAGACGTTATGTAACTTTCCGGCACATCAAAACCGATTAGATTCCAACTAAGTCCATTATTATTGGATTGATACGAATCTACGGAAGCCCCTTTTGCATAGATATATTTTCCATTTGTAACAACGGAAGTAATGTAACAGCTCGAGAGTCCTTTATTGATTGCAAACCACGTGATGCCATTCGTAGTGGAGGCGAACATACCCCTGGCTGTAGATGCAAAAATGTAGCCGTCGCTTATTGAAATCTGTCCGACGGAAAATGAATTGAAAACTCCTGTATGTACTTCCGTCCAGTTCTTTCCGGTATCTTTAGAAAGTATGAATCCGGTATTTGTTCCAACTAGAACACTCGTGCCGCGTACCACAACAGAATTAATAGCAATTGTTGTATCTTTTCCGGTATTGCATCTGCTCCAACTCATTCCATTGTCTATGGATTGGTACAACCCGACATCTGTACCTGCAAAAAGATGCGTACCCTTTACGGCAATAGCATTAACTGCGGTATCCGGTAAACCGGTATGGAGTGCATTCCAGGTTATTCCGCTGTCTTTTGACAGGAATAATCCGTTATCAGTGCCTGCATATAGATTCGATCCGTCAATTTTGAGGGTAAGTACCCAATGCTTTTCAAAGAATATACTCGGATGCATTTTCCATGTAACACCTTCATCTGTGGAGCGGCAAACGCCTCCGTATAATCCTTCGTAAATAGAGCTTCCGCTTACTTCCAGACAGCTTACTACATTGTCCAAGGAATCACCCTGTTCTATTTTGCTCCATGTTTGTGCATCATCTTTAGAAACCACTATACCATGAAACGTACCTGCGAACAGTTTTTCGCCTATTCTTGCGAAACCGGTAAAAGCAACATTTTTGGCAGGGCTTATTCTTTGAGTCCAGTTTCCTTTGCTATTATCCCAAAAATAAAGATCGTTTTGACTGCTGGCGGCAATTATATTTTGTCCGTTTGCATCAAAGCAAGTGATATAGCCTCCGTATGGTCCATCACACTTTGTCCATTGGGCATTGGCTATTGAAATTAATGCAAAAAAGCAAAGAAGAAAGGTAAAATTTTTTTTCATTTTCTGTGCCTAAAGTAGTGAGTATAAATTGGTACTGAAAAACTATTATCAAAAATACATTTAAAACGAATATTAATGTGGATAAAAATAGAAAGGGTGCAATTTTCATTACACCCTGAAGGATTATCGATTTACAGAAGGTGTTTATTCTACCACAGTAACCATCACAGCCGCCCTGTTTGCCCCGTTCCCGGCAGTTAACAAGTACACCCCGCTTGCCATCCCTTCGAGCGAAACAGTAAACTTAGCCTCACTATTATCAAACTCCATTACCTTGCCGCCTACAATGGTGGAGAGGGTGTAGTGTACTTGAGTGTTTTCGGGGAATTGTAGAGAGGTGCGGTCAATTGTTAGCGTGTTGGTTACCGGGTTGGGGTATAAATACAACCCGGTCAGGTTCTTTTCAACGCTCTCATTTCCATCTGCCGAGAGGGTGCTTACATCACGTTTCCAAATTCCGCCGGATAACGAACCGGCAAAAAGAGTTGATCCGTTTACTGCGAAACCACAAACGGCTCCATTATCGATTCCGAGAAATATCCATGTGTCACCGTTATCACTACTTTGGAAAACGCCATTACTGCAGCCATAAAATATTCTATCTTTATACTCACCAAAACAATACCCCGATGTTTCTACACCTGTTAGTAACGACCACGTGACTCCATTGTCAGTACTTCGCAATATCCCTTTGCTAAACAATCCTGCAAATATAGTAGTTCCATGCACACAGATAGTATTAGCCAGCTCTGCATCAATACTTGATATTACTTGTTTCCAAGTATCCCCGCTGTCTGTACTGCGATAAATTCCCTTAAAAAATGTAGTGGCATAAAGCTGACTCCCTAAAGTTGCAAACTCATAAACGTATGCTCCTCGGAAAACAGAATCCAGTAATTGCCATGTGTCTCCTTTGTCGGTAGAGCGGTAAATGCCTATTGAATCAATGGACGTGAAAAGAGTTGTTCCTACAACCTTCAATGTATATACCGATTTAGTGGATAATCCTTTATTTACAGATTCCCAGTGTTCCCCTCCATCAGTACTTCGCATGATGCTGCTACCTACGTTAACTGGTCCGGCAAACAGAGTTTCCCCCATTTTTTCAAGACTCCAGATTGAGTCAATGCCGTTTCCAATATTGACTGTAAACCATTTTTCTCCATTATCGGTACTTTTTAATAACCCGTCACCATAAGTTCCTGCAAATAAATTACCATTCCCGCTTACTAATATGCGTGTGACAAAGGGATATACCAAGCCAATTGTATCCTTTGCACTTTTCCATAAGATACTATCTCCGGCGCTCAAGAAAACCACACCTTTATTACTCGATACAATAATGGAATCGTTCATATAAATTGAACTTGTATGCCCGTTACTTGAACTCGGATTTGCTTTCGACCACGTGTCACCATTATTACTACTCATATATAGATTGTCTGAAGTTCCTGCAAGTACATACTTTTTATTAAAACCGAGTGATGTAATTAGCTCCTGTGGAAGGGAAGACAGGAGTATCCACGTATTCCCGTTATCAATACTTCTGTATAATCCGGAATTTTGAGTTCCTGCAAATATTGTAGTCCCCTTTCCTGTAAGGTATGTAATATCCTTTCCAATAAGACTACCCCCAGCTGATATCCAATCGTTTCCGTTATTGGTACTGCTAAACAACCCCTGTGAAGTTCCTGCATATATTTTATCGCCAATGGTCATTAAACTTTGAATGCTCAGATTACCAAGCCCTGTATTTACCGGACTCCAACTTTTTCCCATATCTAAACTTCGATATACCCCTTGGTTCACAGATCCTGCAAACAGCATTGTATCTGTAACCATAATTGTTTTCATTGGAATGCTACGTATCGTAGAATCCAATTTCGTCCATGAGTCACCTTTATCAGTACTTTCATAAAGTAAACCTTGTTTAACAGCAAAAAGACTTTTGTTATTTGATGTAAGTGATGTAACCATCCTCATATTAATCCCATCAATAGATACATCCCACCATCTGTCGCCATTATCGGTACTTCGGTATATTCCATACCTGTCTGTACCCGCAAATAATGTTTTTCCTATAACTGTAAAAGTGGTGACTCCTTCTCCCAAAACACCTTTTTGTACCCATTGTGCACTTGCAGAAGTAATGCTTGATAAAATTAAGGTTACATAAATAATTACTTGTTTCATAGTTTATGGTTTTAAAATGAATAGATATAGCACATTTAATAAAATAAATACTTAAAATATCATTTTTTGCGATATAGAACCGTATAATTTCTTTCAACTTACTGAAAATTCATTTATTAACTATCACTCAACCACAGTTACCATCACAGCCGCCCTATTTGCCCCACTCTCGGCAGTTAAACTATACACTCCATTCGCAATTCCTTCAAGCTGCACTGTAAACTTAGGCTCACTATTATCAAACTCAATCACCTTACCGCCTACGAGGGTGGAGAGGGTGTAGTGCACAGGTGCGTTTTCAGGGAGTTGCAGGGTTGTGCGGTCAATTGTTAGCGTGTTGGTTGCCGGGTTGGGATAGCAAAATATAGAGGATGTAGTAACCTTTTGTAATTTCTCCTCATCCGATACACCCGTAAAATCTACTTTCATTTTCCAAATACCTGCATAATCAAACCCTGCATACAATGAATTGCCAACTACCGTTAGTATCACTCCCATAATCCTCGGTAATTGTACATCAAGTTTTGTCCACGTTTCCCCATTGTCGTTGGTCATAAACAACCCGGAGGCTGAGGAGGCAGCAAACAACTGTTTACCTGAAACAGCAAACGTAGTTACAACCCCCTTATACTTTGTTCCCACCCAGGTTTTTCCCGTATCGGTTGAGCGGAATATTTCGGGTGTATTCACCGGAACATCAAATCCGGAGGAAATTCCGGCAAAGAGAACATTACCCACATGGGTTATCGTGGCAAAATAAAGATTATTGAAATCCCCCAGTGATTTTTCCCATGTTGCCCCCTTGTCTGTACTCTTGAGAACACCCTTATACCCGGAAACAATAAAAATTGTTGTATCTACTACAGTTACCTGATCAACGTTCATTGAGAACGTAGATCCTACCTTCGTCCACGACAAGCCTTCATCCGTACTGGTGGCAATTGAGTATGAACCAAGGGCAACGAGTGTATTTCCGACAGCAACCAAATGTTCAAGATAGCCGATAACATTTGGGAGATACATGGTTTTCCACGTTTTACCTTTGTCGGAAGTCCTGTAAAATTCTTCCGAAAAACCTCCGAGAAACATCAGTGTGTCATTCACCGGAAGGCATAAGGCATCTTTCCGTGTATCACTGAAATAGACTTTAGTCCAATTGTCCCCTTGATCTGTACTTTGATATAAACCGCCGGCATTAGTATTGGCAAACAGAATATTTCCTAACTTTCCAAAAGAATTAACTGTATAATTTCGCAATCCTTTACTTTTTTCCTGCCAATGACCACCCTTATCCGAACTTCGTACTACACCGTCGCCAATACCATAAAGAGTGTTTCCTTTTGTCCCCAGGACTGTAACTCCTGAAAATTCTTTACTTGGGGTTATATTATCCCATCTTCCCCCATAATCAGTACTGCTGTATATTCCATTTCCTATTCCGGCAAAGAGAGTTTCCCCTATGGCGGCGAACTCTGTTACCGACACACCTTCTTTTGCATATACCCTCTCCCAACGAACTCCATTGTCGGTACTGCGGCACAGGTCTTTCGACGCAGCATAGATGATTTTTCCGACAGGGGAATTTATTACTTTGATTGCCGTCACAGCAGATTTAAACTCATCCTTCCCTAACAGCGACCAAACATTTCCATTATCAATACTTCTGAACAGTCCTTTTTCCTGCACTCCGGCATAAATCTCACCATTGAACCATTCAAGCGATTGAATGTTTAAGTTGAGATTGGCTTCGGTCCATGTTTCACCTCCATCCGTGCTGCGATACATCCCGGTCCAGGTTCCTGCAAACAGCATTGAGTCCGTACCTGCGAAACACGATACAACTTTATCCGACAGAACGCATTTGATTTCGGTCCATGTGTTTCCGTTATCGTTGCTTTTATATATCCCGGGTCCGAGCCCAATGATAATTTTTGAGCCTATCGCCCTGTAACTCAGCACATACGCCTGCGCGGGCAACCCTGAATTAACGCTTTTCCAGCTGTCGCCATTATCATCACTGCGATAAGCACCGGTAAACCTTCCGCCGGTAAACAGAGAACCATCCTTCGCTAAAAATGTAGAAAATAATCCGCCGGAGGGTCCGGCGCATTGCTTCAATTGTGCAAATGAGGTAACAGAGCAAAGAACAGTAATAATGATAACTGACAGGAGTTTTTTCATAACACTTTGATTTGATAATAGTGAAGCATGACGTGGCTTACAGATGTATTTCCTACAAAAATACAACCCTGTGAAATAATAATGTTATTTAAAATGAAAAAGAATCGGATGTATAACCCGATTCTTTTTTTGTTTTTATTTATTTGATTACTCCACCACAGTCATCATCACTGCCGCCCTGTTTGCCCCACTCTCGGCAGATAACGAATACACCCCGCTTGCCAGCCCGATAAGCGGAATTGTAAACTTTGGTTCTGTATTATCAAACTCCATTACTTTGCCGCCGATGAGGGTGGAGAGGGTGTAGTGTACAGAGGTGTTTTCGGGGAATTGGAGAGAGGTGCGGTCTATTGTTAGGGCGTTGGTGGCGGGATTTGGATAACAAGAGAATTGATGAGTTTGAGACTTGTCGTTGTTGTAATTTTCTACCACTTCTAAAGAGGAAAGATCAAACTTCCACATACTCGAATTAATGGTTCCAGCAAACAGAGTAGTGCCGGTGAGTGCAAATGAAACAACATTAGTATTTACGAAGCCTTCATTAACATTACTCCAACTCTTTCCATTATTAGTAGTCCAACAAACAGTATAAATGGGATCTCCCTCTTTTGCAACAACAAAAAGACTTGCCCCGACTGCAATCATTTCAGAGTGAGAAAATATATGTGAGCCACTATTTATCTTTGTCCAACTTGTTCCGTTATTTGTTGAGTGATATATATCGTTAGAAGTTCCTGCATAGATATTTTTTCCGCTTGCTGTTAACCTATAAACAGTTTCCGGATCAATACCTTTACTCATTAACGACCATGTTACACCGTCGTCAGTAGAAAGAAAAACTCCATTATTAGTACTTACAAATACATTTTCTCCGTTAATCAATAAATCGTTTGTCTTGGTATTTTCATGAAACCCCTCATTTGCATCCAACCAATTTTTACCACCGTCAGTAGAGCGGAGCAAGCCCGAATTTTTTCTAGTTGCATACAGTTTATCTCCGACTCCACCGTACAATTTAAAAAGAGAATCCGGGATTTCTGAATAAACAGACTTCCATGTCAGACCGTTATCAGTAGAGCGAATAATTCCCCTGTCTGTACCTACAATAAGAGTTGCTTCTTGTGCAATCATTGTTGTAATATAATTAAACGGCAAGTCGAAATTAATTGAATTCCAACTTGAACCATTATTTTTTGAAACAGACAAACCTGAACTTGAGAATAAGGCATAGATATTTTGTTCGTTTGTAATAATCGAATGTATATTGCAATTTGACATTCCATTGGAGAGTACTGACCAACTGATACCATTATTTGATGAAGAAAACGTACCCATTGACGTTGCAATAAAAACTTCACCTTCTTTTACTTGAATCTGTCTGACAGAAATTGCGCTGCTTATTCCTTCTTTTACATTCAACCAAGTATTCCCATTGTCGTTAGAAAGAAATAATCCCTTAGTAGTTCCGGCAAGAATATTGATTCCTGCGATATTTACAGAATAGACTTGAATATTATTTTGGCTGATATCTATTTTACTCCAACTTGATCCGTTATTCAAAGACTTATACAATCCCAGATTAGTACCTGCAAAAAGGGTATCTCCCCTTGTCACAATTGAATATATAGAAGTTTTAGGCAAATCTGAATGGATTGCCTCCCATGTTATTCCATTATCTTTAGAAAAAAATATATCTTTTGAGGTAGCTACATATAGCTTAGTACCGCTTACTTTAATATCATTGACAAAATTACCAATGAAAACATTAGTTTGGTATGAAGTCCATGTCGTACCATTATCGGTAGAGAAATAGAGCCCCCCCAAAGCACCTACATAAATATTGTTTCCACGTACAACAATTGAGGAAATGTATGTATCTGCAAAATAAGGGTTCAAGATTCTATCCCATGTTATTCCATTATCTTTGGAGATAAATACCCCTTTACCAGTTCCTACGAAGAAAATATCCCCTTTCATTGCTACGGCATTAATACCATTTACATTCATTAAATTTGCTCTTTTCACCCATATCCCCAAATCATTATCCAAAAAAATTATTCCTCCGTAATTGTCGACCGCAATAAAATTTTTCCCATTCCCGTCAAAACAATATATAGAACCGCCGTACGGTCCATCACATTTTGTCCACTGTGCCGTTATTGAAGAAATAGAAACAAAGAAAAGAGCAAACAAACTTATTACAGTTTTCATTATCGATCCTGATCAGATGTGTTGAAGCGGGTTAATTCATTATTATTCTCAAAAATACATACTTACAAGTTATTTATTAATACAAAAAAGCACAATTTCTTGCGCTTTGAATAATTATTGTTTCATATCATAATTCTATTATACACATTAACAGTAGGATATGAAAAATCCGAGCTATTTAAAAAACAGTTTAAGGGTGGTCACTCCACCACCGTCACCATCACAGCAGCCCTCTTCCCCCCGCTCTCAGCAGCCAAACAATACACCCCGCTCACCACCCCATCAAGCTGCACAGTAAAGTGCGATTCACTATTATCAAACTCCATCACCTTACCGCCTACAAGGGTGGAGAGTGTGTAGTGTACAGGCGTGTTTTCGGGGAATTGTAGTGGTGTGCGGTCTATTGTTAGGGTGTTGGTGGTGGGATTAGGATAGCAGATTATCATCTGCTTACTTGCAATTTCTCTATTATCTTCTTTTGCATCCAGCGTTCTTAAGTCTATTCTCCACGCACCATACTCGTTCGTTCCTGCAAATAGGGTTTCCCCGTTAATCATGAGAGAAGTAATGTTCGTGGCAGAATATCCCTTGTCGGAAACCTCCCAAATCTGAGACCAGGTTTTTCCATCATCAAAACTTCGTAAAATTCCTCTTTGTTGAGTCGCTGCATAGAGAGTTGTTCCTCTGGCTGCTAATGCAGTAACATATAATTCTTCAGAACCGGTATTTAACTGCGTCCAGGTATCACCTAAGTCTGTACTTTTATATATAGTGGAATTTCCTGCATAAATTGTACTATCAACTACAAGAAGAGCATAAGTACTAAAATCTTTTCCTATTCTCTGCCAGGTATCCCCATTATCTGTACTCCGAGAGATAGCACTACCGCTTAAACTAAAAACTGTATTGCCCAATACAGCCATTGCTGACGTATTATATA
>CALMMI010000395.1 GCA_937868245.1 uncultured Ignavibacteria bacterium
TACAACATGCCCGGTATAGTTATCCATTTTTTAATATTATTCAGAGGGATCAATGGCAACTCCATATCTCGGACAAATTATTACCGTGGGCTTTAATTTTGCTCCGGTCGGCTATTTACAGTGCAATGGGCAGCTATTGCCTATAAGCCAGAATGAAGCACTTTATACATTATTAGGCACCATGTACGGTGGTGATGGCGTAACCACATTTGGATTACCTGACTTACGTGGTCGTGCAGCAATAAGCCAAGGGCAAGGACCGGGATTAACTAACCGTGTTATAGCTGAAAAGTCAGGAAGCAATTCTGTAACCCTTACGTATCCTCAAATGGCACACGGGCATCCTGTAGCAGCATCGAAAAACAACGCAACCCAAGCTAATCCAACTGGATTGGTATATGCTCAAGATGGTGTTGCCGGTGCTACCAATTACTCAAATGCAGCACCAAATACAACAATGAACCCAGGAGTAATAACTCCCGTGGGTGGCAGTCAACCTCATAATAATATGCAGCCGTCTTTGGCAATTACTTTCTGCATTGCTACAGAGGGTATCTATCCTACTCCAAGCTAAGATATTATTAGTCCGACATGCCTATTTGTGTAAACAAAAAATCAGACATACAGTCTTAACCTCAAACAAATTAATTTTATATCTTTACTTATTTATTGGAGAATATCATGGCTGAAACTTTTATTGGTCAGATAATGCCGGCTGGATTTAATTTTGCGCCGATCGGTTTTGCACTTTGCAATGGTCAAACTATGCCCCTTCAACAATATACTGCTTTGTATTCTCTCCTGGGCACGTATTATGGTGGCAACGGAACAACAAATTTTATGTTACCTAACTTGCAAGGGCGTACCCCGCTCCATTATGGTAACGGACCGGGATTAGACCCGATTTCTATAGGTACTCCTATCGGAACAGAAACTGTAACACTTATTACTGCAGAAATGGCAGCACATAGTCATTTGGTTAATGCAGATAAAGGCGGGTCAGGAGCACTAAGTCCAATCGGAAACATACCATCAACAGACGTAAGCGGATCGGGCATAACAAGTTATGCCACTACCACAAATACTACAATGAGTGTACAAATGGTACAACCAACCGGCAACAATATAGCTCATAACAATCTACAACCCACACTTACTATTAATTATTGTATTGCTTTGGAGGGGGTATTTCCTCAACGACCATAAGATAATTTCGAGACTGGATTTTAGCATACAGTCGTTAATTACAGTCAGTTAAGATGTATTTGACAACAGATTTAAGTTAATAAATTAAAAATCATTTCTTATTTTGGAGAATATTATGTCGCAGCCTTATCTTGGTCAGATTATGATGGCAGGGTTCAATTTTGCCCCAAAAGGTTTTAATCTATGTGCCGGGCAGTTACTACCTATCAGTCAATATAGCGCTCTCTTTTCACTATTGGGTACTTCGTTTGGTGGAGACGGTAAAGTAACGTTCGGGTTACCTGATTTGCGAGGACGCGTATCCAATCATTATGGTAGTTCTCCTGGATTATCTACGTACGTAATGGGTGAGGTGTTAGGGACAGAGACCGTAACTCTCAATCAATCACAACTTCCGGCGCATACTCATGGTGTAAATGCCAGTACGCTTGGTGGTCAAACAGATCCGACAAGTAGTTATCCGGGTGTTGATACCTCCGGTACAGGAGCACAGTTCTATAATTCCACTTTAACTGGTGTCATGAGCCCGAATACGATTCCGCCGGCTGCAGCTCAGCCGCATCAGAATATGCAGCCATACCTGGTTATAAATTTCTGTATAGCAATGGTAGGTATCTACCCTTCACGTGGGTAACAATACAATTTGGCGGTTACTGCCGGAACGTCCGTATTCTTACAATGGAGCACGGACGTTTGCTTTATCTATTTTTTGCTTGATGCATTAGACAAAATACTGTATGGTAACTAAAACGATAGTACAACTATAGCGAGTATATCAAAGTAATATTCACATTTTTTTCTCTTTAACTATGATTGATACTTCACTTCTTACTCTGCGCCCTAAACAAGATTCTGACACAGATTTCCTCATTGCTCTTTATGAAACGTCACGTGAAGAAGAGATGCAGTATATAGAATGGCGAAATGACGACGATCGAAAAGCTTTTTTCCTGATGCAATATAACGCACAGAAATTGCACTTTGATAACAACTATGAAAATCTTGATTATGATATTATTCTTTATGATAATAGAGATGTAGGTCGTTTAATACTCTATCGTACACCGGAAAACCTGCATTGTGTGGATATTATTATTATTCCGGAATTCAGAAAGAAAGGCATCGGCGCGGCGATTATGCAAAGAATTGAAAAGGAGTTGGAGGACAAAAACATTACATCAACTCTTTATTTTGAAAAAACCAAGCCATATCTTGAGGGTATTTATGGTAAATATGGTTTTGTTTCTATAGAAGATATCGGTACACATAAATTTATGGAACGCAAAAAAAGTAATGAATAAAATTCGATAATAATTATCCCTTACCATCCATAGTATGTTCTTAACCGATTGAACGCATAAATCGATCTCCTCTCTGGATCACAGAGCCACCCCGTCCTTCGGACACCCCTCCAAGGGAGGGGAATTTTTCTCTTAACCGTATAAGGTTATATAATCTTATACGGTTATACAATCTTATACGGTTCGATAATCTATAAGATTAATAAAAACTCTCCTAGAGATGCACCTCTGTAGGAGGTAACAACCCACACCTAAAAAAATTCCCCTCCTTTGGAGGGGTGTCCGCAGGACGGGGTGGCTCTGATGTTTCTAAAAGGATTTTAGTTAAATACCGCCTCGTGCCCCCAATTGCCATCAAACGGACCTATAGGAACAAGAAAAATCTCTACTTCACCCAAGGTATCGTTTTGAAGCGAGTACAAACCCTGTGATAACATTCTGTTAAACGAAAAAATAAGCGAGAAGGGATCTTTTCGCAATGTATTTGTTTTGTCTCGTGTTCGCCCGTCCCGCTTATGTAATCCAATTGTCTCGGCTTCAGCAAGATGTAATTCAATTGTCTCACCGGTATGTGTTACAGTTCTAAATTTTTCACCGACTAAAGGGGTGAATGTGTCTAAAATAAACGGACTTTGTATGCTTTCCATAATTGCTACCTTTTGTATTAATATTAATTGACACTAAATGATTCCTTACAACTAAAGAGAGCGGAAAGAATGTCTCACCGCTCTATATTTTATTAACTGATGTTACGAAAGCAAGAATACATTACATTTGAAATTCTATGTCGAGGCAGGTGCTATACCTGCCTCCAACAAAAATACCTTTTTACGGAACAATGTATTCAAACTATTTTTAATTAACGAACTTATACACTTCGCGTTGACAAGTAATAAGAGCCGTGTGCAACACCTGACTCGACTTTGAAGATTTTAAGAACTACAGTTTTAAATCAAATTTGATACTCCAACCAGAATATTTATTTCATTAACCTTAATTTAGTTTAGTAATAGATATTCGTACTGTACCATCATTATTTAGACTTGCTGTTGTTACCCCGTTTACATTTGTAAGTTGAACTTTTACAGTATTCGTGTTTGAGAGGTTAAGAGTCATTGATACTCCTCCTCTAAAGCCTGTTGTAGGTCCTGCACCGGCACCATAAGCAACCACAGAACCATTTACTAGAATTGCACTGTGGACTATTGTTGCAGTACTGCCACCGTAGCTAACATTTATCATATACAATCCGTTAGCCCCTACAGTATATGTTGTGTTATTAAAACTGCCTGTGCTTGGTGATGTTCCAACAGATTGGAATGTCAAATCAATAGTACTGTTTGCTGAAATGGTTTGGGTAGATCCGGTTGCCTTTAAATCCAAAGCT
>CALMMI010000396.1 GCA_937868245.1 uncultured Ignavibacteria bacterium
CCTGATTTTGCCGAGAGTATCAACTGCTCGTCCGTTGTTTGTGATTTTGACCCGCTCCGCATCAAACGGATGTGGAAAAAAAGCATAGCAGGCAAATTAAAAGTCCCTTTAATTGAAGTAGATGCACATAATATTGTTCCATGCCGCTTTGTTTCACAAAAGGTTGAATTTGGAGCATATACACTGCGTCCTAAATCAATCGCCTCTTACCTCAATTTCTAGTTGAAATTCCAGTGTTTGAATACCATCCTTATTCATCAGGAGAAACTTCCTCCATCAACTGGCAAGATATTAAGGATTCTCTTAGGGTAGATGTTTCCGTTACGGAAATAGACTGGCTAGTCCCCGGAGAAAAAGCTGCCGGATTGCATTTGAAAAACTTTATTTCCGAAAAGCTCGAATCATATAATGCTACACGCAATAACCCGACTGAAAACGGACAAAGCAACCTCTCGCCCTATCTTCATTTTGGTCAGATTTCGGCACAGCGAATTGCTTTCGATGTTCTTGCTTTGGATATTCCCGACTCATCAAAAACATCATTTCTCGAAGAACTGATAGTTCGCCGTGAACTTTCGGATAACTTTTGCTTTTACAATCCTAATTACGATACGTTCGACGGATTTCCTGCTTGGTCGCAAAAAACACTGAATGAACACAGGAATGACAAACGCGATTACATCTATTCAAAAGATGAATTTGAAAAAGCGTCAACACATGATACTTTATGGAATGCCTGCCAAAATGAAATGGTTACAACAGGAAAAATGCACGGCTATATGCGTATGTATTGGGCAAAGAAGATACTGGAGTGGACACATTCTCCCGAAGATGCGCTTGCTATCGCAATTTATCTAAATGATAAATATGAACTTGACGGAAGAGACCCGAATGGGTACGCAGGAATCGCATGGAGCATAGGCGGCGTACATGACAGAGCTTGGTTCGAGCGGGCAGTATATGGGAAAGTACGGTATATGAATGCAAACGGCTGTGCATCCAAATTTGATGTCAAAAAATACTGCTCTAGGTTTGTGTAGCTTTTTGGGGATGACTTCCCTATCTTTTTTACTATTTGTTAATCAGTACTTTGTTCAAACGTATCTATTCTATTTGATAACAGCTAATTTATCAAGGTTATCATTTTTTTTACCCGTTCTAATTCGTGAAGAATCTTATTTTTGCAGAATCATTAGTCTTTTGTTAACTATCGTAGGATTTCAAACAATGTCGCATCAACCGGATTTTGATATTGACAAAGCTCATCGTTGGTTCGGAGTAGAATTCAACAACGGAATATTCCCCCTATTGATAAAAGAAGACAGAACTGAAGCCGAAACCGAAGAAATGATAGCAATGGCGTATGCTTCTACATTGCATTGGTCTAAATTCTCAAAACATACCATCGCCAATAAAGCAAGGGGCGAAAACATGATAGCTACTGCCCTTGCGTTTGCGGGGAGAAAAGAAGGTGCTCTGCATCATGCTAAAAGAAACCATGAAATAGTATTAAATAATTTAAATGAAGTTAAAGATTTCGATATTACGTATGCACTTATGGCGATGGCAAGATCACTTGCATTAAACGGTGAAATGACAGAAGCTCAAAAATATTTTGATGAATGTGTACAATCACTCGATAATATCAAAGACGAGGAAGATAAAGCAATCTGTGTATCTGATTTTGAATCAGGACCTTGGTATGGATTGGACTGATAGAAATACATAGTATCATTTCGATTTATAGTTGTTATTAACTGATGTTACGCATCAATAAATTATTATTTATAATACACAATTGAATAGTTCCGTAGGAACGTAATATCGGTAGAAAAGGGCATAGAAAGTACAAAAGTTCCGTAGGAACATAATATCGGTTAAAACGTTAGCTGTGTCTTTCTAATCGATATGACATCCCTAACGGGATTTTTCTAAAGATTGATTCAATCTTCTACCGATATTGCATCCCTATCGGGATTTTAAGCAGATAACCATAACTGGAATTCTCATATTAAATATCTTCTTGCGTAAGATTAGTTACCGAGTATAGAATTGTTCGCTTGAAATATAGATTTCTTTTAGAAATTCCTTCTATTCTCGTTTTAAACCCGAATTATTTTAATTCACATTATTTCCAATGCACTCCTCCGAAAAAATTACAGCATATTCTCTCACTCCCGAGGTACTTCTTGGTGCATACCACGCAGGATATTTCCCTATGGGAAATCCCGAAACAGGAGGAATTGAATGGCATGAGCCTTCGTGGAGAGCAATCATACCCTTAGATGCTGTAAGAATATCGCGTTCACTTCGTCAGACTCTAAAAAAAGGGCATTTTGAGTTTCGGTTTGATACCGACTTTGCTTATACAATCGAGGCTTGCAGCAAACGGGAAGATACCTGGATTACGGATGTAATTATAGAATCGTACTGTTCATTACACAAGGCTGGATTCGCCCATTCGGTTGAGACCTGGTGCAATGGCGAAATGGTTGGCGGACTCTACGGTGTGGCAATTGGCGGTGCATTCTTCGGTGAATCCATGTTCTCAACTATGAGTGATGCATCCAAAGCTGCATTTGTGGCGCTTACAAACAGAATGAACGAAAGAAAAATGGTTCTTCTCGACAGCCAGTATATTAATCCATTTACTGAAAGTTTGGGCGCAATCGAAATTCCCCGTTCCGAATATTTACAGCGTTTGGACGAAGCCCTGCGCTTGAACACTACTTTTGCAGAAAATAAAAATGAAACCAAACAATAGCTTTTCAATCTATTCTTTTACAGTATCTTGTGTACTTTCTGCACTATGTTTACTCTCAAGTTGCTTTTACAAGGTTACCCAACCTAAGGAATTAACATGCCCCCCGCCTCCACCGCAAAATTGTATGCCCCAGCAATGGATAGGAATCCCCTTTGATACAATTTCTACCATTGCAAACAGCAGCGGATACTATTTGAAAATTGAACCGGTAGTGCTTCTCAATACCCCACTGGATGACTGGGGTTTGAGTTTTATCTCAGCAAAAGAGGCTATTGAAACATATTCAGACACATCAAAATTACAGGTGATGCGCTTTGTAAAATTCCGTTCAGCAGAAACTGCAACTGCACTTAATGGATTATCAACCGGGATTCGCGGTTCGAGCGGAAACATTACAACAAAGGGCAGGATTGCAATTGCCGGTGTTCTACCAAAAAGTAATATGATTGGTGATGCTGATATCTATAGTTTTGATTTTAACGGCAAAGAACTTTCCAATCCAATGCTAATCCCTTCACCTATCAGTAACAGCATAGATTGGGACGGTCAGCCTGCTCTTACACCCGATGGGAAGGTACTCTTCTTTGCTTCCGACCGACCGGGTGGTTTTGGCGGGACAGATATTTGGTTCTCAATAAACCGAAACGGGAATTGGAACGAACCTGTCAATTGCGGGGAAAATATCAACTCACGTTGCGATGACATTACCCCGTTTGTTTCAGCAGATGGCAAACATTTACTTTTCTCATCAGCAGGAAGGGAAACGTTGGGTGGATATGATATTTTTACTGCGGATATTCTACCTGTTTTTACAGATTTTATTCAATCAGGAACAGGAAATTTAAACACAGCATTATTTACGAATGCACGAAATTATGGTGCTCCTTTAAATACTAAACGTGATGAACTGTTCCCATCCTCCCCGTCAGGCACAGACACACTTTTGTATTATTCATCCAATCAATTGCCATCGGATAATATAGCCATTTCGCAGAAGGGTAAATTCGACTTATATGTACTCCATAGACTTCCCTTTTCCCCTGAGTTAAAACGCAACCCCAAACTTGATATTTCCACGAATAATACCCCGGCTGTCATTACTTCCACTAATGTTAAAATTCACGGAAAAGTAATAAACGGAAGTACTCAGAAACCAATAGCAAACGCAGATGTAACCGCAAAAGAATTGGAGAATCACAAGGTTATCGATCAAACAAAATCTGATACTGCGGGTAATTACACCTTAACAGTACCAACAATGAAGGAAATTGAAATCTCAGCCCAAAATGAAGACTTATTTTATGATTCACACAAATTCAGATTAAATTCAAAAGATACTTCAATAGAACTCAATCAGAATTTTTCCTTACCCGACAAATTGTTTTTACGCATTAATTTCCCTTCGAATATATTCGACAATCCGTATCAAAATGTTCTTGACAGCAATGGAAACGAAACTTCCCAAACGTTTGTTGAATCACTCGATTTGCTTGCGCAAAACCTGATGAAGTTCAATGATAAAATCAAAAAACTGATACTGATTGGTCATACTGACGATGTAGGTACTGATGGAAGCAACCTAACACTCGGAAAAAAACGTGTTGATTTTGTCGTTGCAGAACTAACAAAACGCGGCGTACCTAAATCAATGTTCGAAGCACGTACAATGGGTGAATCCCAGCCGCTCCAACGCAGATCGAACGAAGACATTGAAACATTCCGTAAACGGCTTCGGAGGGTAGAGTTGCAGAAGATTATGCGATAGCGGTGTTACATTGCATTGAAAGAGTTTACGTTGCTTTTATCCACTAATTTTTATGAAGGATTTTTTCTTTACATTCAATATTAATTAGTAAGTTAAGTAGAAGGACAAAATTATTTAAACTGTTGATGTGATTATATTGCAAGTAATTGAACCCTTCGATGAACTCAGGGTGACATGCTGTTTCTGTCATGCTGAGCCCGTCGAAGCAAAAAACACATGCCTCTTTTCTGTCTTTTGCTTCAAATTCAAAAAGTAAATTAATTCTTTCATCATACTTGATTACCGTATTTTTATTCATTTTCACATATATGAACTTACTTCAAT